>JAAZLA010000178.1 GCA_012799545.1 Treponema sp. | reverse complement strand
AGGGAGTCTTCGATTGCCGAGATGAGGGCATCTAAGCTTTTTTTTGAAAGACGGTTTGCAAAGAGTGCTTTGTCGATGGGTTCTTCCCAAGAGCGTTTTTTGTTTAGTTCGAGGGTTGCGCCTTTTATATTATTTAAACAGGCGGCAATGGCAATTTCTGAGCTTTTAAGAAGGGCTCTTTCCTTTTCAAAGGCGGTTTTTCGCACAGTTCGTTCTTGGGCATAGGCTTCATTGCGCAGCTCGTTAAAGGTTTTTCCTGTTTCTGCATCGACAAGGGATGAAATAATTTGCTCTTGTAAACGGCTCCATGCCGAGGAAGCATAGCGCTGCAAAGAGTTTGCAAGATTTTCTTCCTCACGAGACATATAATGGGAATCACCTTCAATGTATTCGTTTAAAATAAAGCTATAGCTTGTATATTGTGGATAAGCTGTGTAAAAGTTCGGTAAAGCTTGTTTATGTTCGGTGAGTATCTTGGTGAAAAGAAAGCCTATATCTTGGACTTCAACAAGGGCTTGCTCTATTTGTGAGAGGTTGTTTAAAAATGCAGTATTTGTTGTGTCGCAAGAATAGATAGCATGGGCGTATGCGTACATACTTTGAAAAAGACTTATGGTTTTATTGTATTTTTCTAGGTAGCTATTGAGCCAGGATGGAAAATCTTCCCTGCTTGGCTTTGTGGCAACGAGAGAGGCAAGCTCTGAAAGCCCGTTTTTTAGATTGGTTTTTGCTTCTTGATGTTCTTTACTTTCGATTGAAGGATAGATACTTTCAAGCGACCAAAGAGGAATCGTTTTGTCAGCCATAGTATTAACTCCTTTATTTTTATATGAGTTCTTCTAAGTCTAGTTCACAAGCAAAGCAGGGGACGCCAATGTCCCAGTTTTCGAGGACTTGGGGATGTATTTCACCAAAGATACCGACTTCTGTTTCGCCTTTAAATACAAGAGCTTGCCGACCTTTTATAAATCGTGGATCGTCGCTTTCTTTTACCTTGTATTCATGACCTAAAAAGTAGAGTAAGGTGGCAACTTCGCTTGCTCCAGTATTGAAGTTTGCATCTTGCGAAAGGCTCACAAAACCGAGGTTTTGTCTTGTCCTTGTGCCGGTATTTTCCTCGTCGCAGAGAAAGGCAACTTTTCCAATCTCAAAAATGTTATGTGGATAAACAGCATTGGCAGATACCGCTTCAGCTGCTAAAAGGCTTGGAATAATAGAAGGGCGTACAAACTGATAGTTTTCGCTCATAGGGTTTGCAACTTCTATAACGCTATCTGCGGAAATATTCATACGATCGATATAATCGCGCTTAGAGCCGAGGTAGTTAAAAATCATTTCTTGGTAGCCGAGTCCAACCATGAGGCTTTTTGCCTTGCGACTAAATAGGGTAAGGGGAAGAAGGCGACCGATTGTAAAATCATGTGGTTTTTCAGGGGTAAAAAAGGAAAGTTTTTTTCCAATTGCAACGTCTTCGATTATGTCTACTTCGTGCAAAAAGTCATTGCGATAGGCAGGAGGAGTGAGGGTGAAAAGGCTTTCTCCTTCTTTTTCTTCTATGCTTACGTGGCAATCCATTTTTGTAAGCGCTTCTTGCACTTCATCTTTTGTAAGATTATGTCCTAAGAGTGTATTTATAGCAGAAAGGCGGGCCTGTGTTGTTTTTTGAAAGTAAAAGGGCGTTGTAATTGTCTTTCCATAGCCTGTCTCGTAGGGATGTTCGACGCGCACTGGAAGGATTGTGTAGCCGGCATCAAAAAAGTCGCAGGCGACGATGTTCGTTGCAAGCAAAAGGGAGTCCATATCGGTGCCGGTCATTTCAACCATGAGATCGCTGTCGCCTACTTCAACAGCTCCGAGTTTTGCGCTATTGATAACGGGAGGCATAGAAAGTACCTCATCTTTTGCATCTACAATGAGGGGAAAAAGTTTTTCGTTTTCAATTATCCAGCCAAAATCTTTGCCCTTTGGATGTTCTTTGTTTATTTCGCGCAGGCTCATTTCACTTTCTGACGCAAGGGGGATAAAACGTCTTTTATCGGGGTCACAAGCCTTGTATTGTACTGGCCATTCGATGAGCTGTGAGCGATAGACACCCATCGCAATAGACCTTCTTTTGCGCCCATAGTTCCAGCAGAGTTTTTCTTGTGTTTGAATAATATCTACAAGCATGTGTTCATCTATGGGTTTGCCAGAAATAAGAAAGGCGGTCATAAAGGGGCGAATGTCTTTTAAGGCTGGGTCTACTTTTATAAATCTGTCTGTTTTGTTTTTTAAGCCTTCATTTGTTGGAAGGCTTTTATTTTCAGTTGATAAAAAGGAAGAATAATCAGCAGATTTTGCAAGCCCATTGTGCATGCGTAATTGCCTGGCGAGGCCTGCAGTTGACCAAAGGTCAGGTCGATTTGTATCGTTTAGTTCTATTTTAATGCTTCGCTCTGCTTCGGCTAGGGAAGGGTCGGGTTTTTCATCGAGTTCAGCTTTTGCACAGGTGAGTTTTTCTTCTAAGCTATCGTAATCGTATTTTGCTCCTAAAAGATTAAAAAATAAGGCTTCGTTTACTTCAATTTTTGGCATTGTTTCCTCTTTTATATATTCATTTTGTATTGATTTATGTATAGTTCTTTCAATTATAGCAAAGAGAAAAATAGTTGTCTATTATACAGAGCTAAATACTTTATTCTTTTATTGAATTATGCTAGTTTTTTAACTTAAGGATGTATTATGAAAAGAACAGATATAGAAAAAATTTTGATTATTGGCTCGGGTCCAATTGTTATTGGTCAGGCATGTGAGTTTGACTACTCGGGGACGCAGGCATGTAAGGCTTTGCGTGAATTGGGCTATAAAATTGTCTTGGTAAATTCTAATCCAGCGACGATTATGACTGATCCAGTTATGGCGGATGCAACCTATATTGAACCATTGAATGTTGAAAGAATAGAGCAGATTATTGTTAAAGAAAAGCCTGATGCTCTTTTGCCAAATCTCGGTGGACAAACGGGATTAAATCTTGCTTTTGAGTTGAGCAAAAAAGGTATTTTGGAAAAATACGGCGTAAAAGTTATAGGGGTAAACCTTGAAGCGATTGAACGTGGTGAAGACCGACAAATCTTCAAGGCTGAGATGATAAAAATAGGCATAGATACGCCGCGCTCAGATATTGCTCATACAATAGAAGAAGCTGAACAAATAGCAGAGAATCTTTCTTTTCCCGTTGTTGTGCGACCTGCCTATACGATGGGTGGCTCTGGGGGCGGCCTTGTTTACAATAGAGAAGAATTGCATACAACGGTTAGCCGTGGTTTGGAGCTTTCTCTTACGCATCAATGTTTAATCGAAGAGTCTATTTTAGGTTGGGAAGAGCTTGAAGTGGAAGTTGTTCGCGACAAAAAAAATCAAATGATAGCGGTTTGTTTTATAGAAAATATTGATGCTGTTGGTGTGCATACGGGCGATTCGTTTTGTACCGCACCTTTTTTAACGATAGATAAAGACTTGGAAAGACGCTTACAAGAGCAGGCTTTTAAAATAGTTGAAAATATCGGAGTCATAGGCGGAACAAATGTGCAGTTTGCCTACAACCGAAAAGAAGATCGCATTGCAATTATCGAAATAAATCCACGCACCTCTCGCTCAAGTGCGCTTGCTTCAAAGGCAACGGGCTTTCCAATTGCCCTTGTTTCGGCAAAGCTCGCTTCAGGTATGAGCTTGGACGAATTGCCCTACTGGCGGGATGGAAGCTTGGAAAAATACTCCCCAGATGGCGACTACATGGTTATGAAGTTTGCGCGCTGGGCTTTTGAAAAATTTAACGGTGTTAGCGATTCTCTTGGTACGCAGATGAAGGCGGTTGGAGAAGTCATGTCGATTGGAAAAACCTTTAAGGAAACCTTTCAAAAAGCAATTCGCGCCCTTGAAAATGGACGAAGCGGTCTAGGCTTTGCAAAGGACTTTCACAAAAAATCGGTCGACGAGCTTTGCGATGCGCTGAAAGTTGCCAATAGTGAACGGTATTTTATCCTGTATGAGGCGATTCGTAAGGGCGCAAGTTTAAAACGCCTAGAAGAAATTACCTTTATAAAAAAATATTATCTTGAGCAAATACAAGAACTTGTTCAGCTAGAAGAAGAGCTTTTGAAAAATCGCGGAATGCTTCCAAGCGATAGGCTCTTAGAAAAGGCAAAAAAAGATGGCTTTTCTGATAAATATCTAGCACAAATCCTAAATATTCGAGAAAAAGATATTCGAAAAAAGCGAAAAGAGCTTGGCATTGTTGAAGGCTGGCATGCCGTTCCTGTTTCTGGGGTTGAGGATAAGTTTTATTATTATTCGACATATAATGCTCCCGATACTGTTTCAGTTACAGACAATAAAAAGAAAATTATGATTTTGGGCGGCGGTCCAAATAGAATTGGTCAGGGGATTGAGTTTGATTATTGTTGTGTTCATGCATCTTTTGCGCTTAAAGACTTGGGCTATGAGACAATAATGGTAAACTGCAACCCAGAAACGGTTTCTACAGATTATGATACGAGTGATAGACTTTATTTTGAGCCTGTTACAACAGAAGATGTTTTACAAATTTACGAAAAAGAAAAACCTGAGGGAGTTATCGTGCAGTTTGGCGGACAAACGCCCCTAAATATTGCACGGGAGCTTTCTGATGCAGGTGTACGTATTTTGGGAACAAGCATCGATTCAATCGATATAGCAGAAGATCGTGATTTATTCAAAACGATGATGGAAACACTCAATATTCCTATGCCAGAAGCAGGTATGGCGTCGAATTATGAGGAAGCCTTGGCAGTTGCTGAAAAAATTGGCTATCCTTTGATGATTCGTCCTTCCTTTGTGCTTGGGGGCAGGGGTATGGAAGTTATTTATGATCAAAAAATGCTCAAAGAATATATTGAACGGGCTGTTGGAGTAAGTCCAGATCGTCCGCTTTTACTCGATCGTTTTTTAAAAGATGCGCTCGAATGTGAGGCAGATGCACTTTCAGATAGTGAAAATGTCTTTGTGCCTTCGGTGATGGAACATATTGAGCTTGCAGGAGTGCACTCAGGAGATTCTGCTTGCGTTATTCCACCGGTATCTATTACAAAAGAGCATATAAAAACGATTAAAACATATACACAAAAAATAGCACAAAGCTTGAAGGTTTGTGGCTTAATGAATATGCAGTACGCCATAGAGGGCGACAAGGTGTATGTGCTTGAGGCAAATCCGCGTGCGAGTCGAACTGTTCCGCTTGTTTCCAAGGTCTGTAATGTGCAAATGGCAAAACTTGCAACACGGCTTATGATGGGCGAGTCCTTGGCTTCTTTAGAATTAAAAGAAAAAAAGATTCCGCACTTTGGTGCAAAGGAAGCGGTTTTCCCCTTCGATAAGTTTGACAATGTGGACCCTGTTTTAGGGCCAGAGATGCGTTCTACGGGAGAAGTCCTTGGCATGAGTGAAAACTTTGGGCTTGCCTTTTATAAATCTCAAGAGGCTGCTTCTGCAAGTTTACCTGACTTACCAGAAGAAGGTAAGGTAAAAAAAGTTTTAATTAGCCTTTCAGAGAAAGT
>JAAZLA010000027.1 GCA_012799545.1 Treponema sp. | reverse complement strand
CAGTTTCACGTAGAAGTCAGCGATACAATTGCCGGAAATACAATCCTTGATAACTTTGCTCAGTTTTGTAGAATGGAAAAAAACTGGGACAATAATACTATGAGTAGTGAAATTATTGAAAAAATAAAAAAAGAAGCAAAGGACAAACAGGTACTACTTTTTTTATCCGGTGGTGTAGATTCAACCGTTACCTTTGCCTTATTGAATAAAGCCCTTGGACAAGAAAAAGTTTTAGGCTTACATATCGATAATGCTTTTATGAGAAAAAACGAAAGCGCTGTTATCGAAGAACGATATAAAAAAGCAGGTTTTGAAAACTTTATCGTTGAAGATGCAAGCGATTCATTTTTAAAAGCAGTTGAAAAAATTACTGACCCGCAATTAAAAAGAAAAGCAGTCGGAGAGCATTACTTAAAAGTGCGAGATGAGGTAACAAAAAAACTTTCGCTTGATGAAGAATCCTGGTTACTCGCACAGGGAACGCTCTATCCTGATATTATAGAATCCGGGGAAAGCAAAAATGCACATATTATAAAAACACATCACAATAGAGTGGAAGGTATTCAAGCCCTCATAGCGAAAAAGTTAATTATTGAGCCTTTAAAAGACTTATATAAAGATGAGGTTCGTATAATTGGAAGACAAATAGGATTATCGGACGAACTTATTGATCGACACCCCTTCCCTGGACCTGGACTTTCAATAAATGTACTTTGCACCACAGGAGTACTTTCATCTGAAGAAGAAAGAGAAAAACAAAAAGCAGAAAAAAAACTTTTAGAGCTCGATTTTCAAACATTCAAAAAAGCTGAAAATATAAAAAATTTAGAATTTACAACACGAGTCCTACCAGTAAAATCTGTTGGAGTTCAAGGAGACCAACGAACCTACCGATTTCCTGCCGTACTCGATATCAGCTCCAAAACATTTAATTGGAAAGACATAGAAAAAATATCTTCTTTTATAACCAATTTAAACCCAGATGTAAACCGAACAATAATTTGCCTATGGGAAAATGAAGGCTGCGTCTTACAAGAAGGATATTGCACAAAAGAAGCCCTTGACCAACTTCGAGAAGTTGATGCAATTGTCTTGGAGGAATTAAAAAAAGCAGATTGGTATAAAAAAATATTTCAACATCTATCGATACATACAAGTTATGCAAAAGATGAAGGGCGCTGTTCAATTGTTCTTCGCCCCGTTGTTTCTGAAGATGTAATGAGTGCACGCTTTGCTCATCTTGATTTTGCTATTCTCGAAAAAATAAGCACACGAATAAAAGCCCTCGATTTTGTCGATGCACTTTTCTATGACGCTACGAATAAACCACCAGCGACATTTGCTTGGGAGTAGCCAGTAAAGAAAATGACATCCATGTCATTTTCTTTACGAGAGTTTGCACAAAGCAAACTCTCATTATCCCATCAAGTGCATCGCCCAGCATCCATACTGGATAGTCGCTAAAACCCATCCATGGTTTCTCAACTTCGACAGTTTGGTTCACACCAAACTGTCATCTTCCCGTAGCTGGATTGACCGACGTCCATGTCGGACAATCGCTACTCCATGTCATTTTCTTTACGAGAGTTTGCACAAAGCAAACTCTCATTATCCCATAAAGTGCATCACCCAGCATCCATGCTGGATAGTCGCCAAACCTATCCTTTTTACAGCTTCGTATTGCCCGACATCGTCGTACACTTCGTGTACTTACCGAGTTTTCAAGAGGGAAAGTGAGGACTTTGAGGGGGCGTGAGAAAACT
>JAAZLA010000177.1 GCA_012799545.1 Treponema sp. | reverse complement strand
TCCGTGAATTTAAAGAAGAATTTTCTATAGATATAGAGGTTGGGGAAAAAATTGCCGAGGCGGAGTTTACTCACAAGGGAATTGTATCCGATCTTTTTGCCTATCGCGTGTATTTTTTGAACGAAAATCCTACCTGGGTTTTAAGTGAGCATGAAAAAATAAAATGGGCAACAATCGAAGAGATTAAAAGCTTAGACTTTGTTGACTCTGATTTGCTACTCATCCAACAAATAGAAAAAAAACTGGCACATGAAAAATAAATTTGTTAAAAGCATTTTTTTATTTTTTTTCTCTCTTTTTCTCATCTCTTCTTGTAAAAAAAATAAAGCCGTACTCGATGTTTCTGTATTTCAAAATATTACGCCAACCGAGCAATGGGCTGTTGTTGTCGATTCCTATGTTTCGTTTTATGCAGATAGTTCCAAAAAAGCAAGTGTGCAAGCAAATGGTCGAAGGGGCGATGTTTTGGAAATACAAGGTGAGAAGTGGGTTAGAGTTCTAAATGGCAAAGAAAAATGGTATTTTTTTGAAAAGGGTTGGCTTGAACAATCGAGTATTGCAATCTACAGCAATGCCTTGCAAGCACAGAAGGCCTCTCAAATTTTACTAGGCGACTAAGCCAGCAGAAAAAAAAGGACTGCCGCAAGTATCATATAAATACTTTTTAGACAGCCCCTTTTTTATCTTAAAAGATTAGTTTTATTTTTTTAGAATAGCAAGCGCTTCTTCAAAACCTATAGACTCAAAACTTTCTCTCGTCTCTAGGTTTTTTAACGTTAGTAAATAAGAGCCTGTTTTTGCGTCTTTTTCATTTTTGACAATGATGCCATAAGGGATACCTTTTTTTTCTGCAAGATTATACTGTTGGTTTATTTTCTTTGGCTCAGGGAACACTTCCACCGCTATATTTTCCTTGCGTAGTTTTTCTGCCAAAGCCTGATACTCCAAAGCCAAGGGTGCATCGAGATAAAAAATAATCGCATCGACGAAGCTTTTTTTCTCTTCTCCCATGCCCAGCTCTTCGAGGGCTGCAATGAGTCGATCAAGACCGATGGATGAGCCGACGCCAGAGATTTCTTCCTTCATATAAAGTCCTGCAAGATTGTCGTAGCGACCGCCGGAGCAGACTGAGCCTATGGAGGGAAGGTCATTTAAAAAAGTTTCGTAGACAATGCCAGTATAATAATCAAGACCGCGTGTAATAGATGGGTCGAGAACAAAGCTTTTTTCTATTCCGGCGGCAATCATCATGGCGCGAAGGCTGCGGAGGCGGTCGGCTTCCCTCGTTGCACCAGACATTTCTTCCATGAGCTTGAGGCAAGCATCAAAGTCGCTATCTCCCGAAATAAAACGCAAAATATCTTGAGCTGTTTCTTTTGAACCAGAAATAGCTTCAAGTTGACTTATCACTTCGTCTCTACCCACTTTTGCAAGCTTGTCCACAGAGCGCAAAACGTCTTCGCTTTTTTCATGAAGATTGAGCTTTTTCAAAAATGCATTAAAGATACCGCGATGGCTTAATCGAATTGTTATATTTTCAACTCCGAGAATTGAAAGAGATTTTTTCATAAGAGAGAGAATTTCAAAGTCAGATTCCGGGGAATCGCTACCAATGCTATCGAAATCGCATTGCATAAATTCACGGTAACGCCCTGCTTGTGGTTTTTCTCCCCTCCATACCTTTGCAATGTGGTAACGTTTGAAGGGGAAGTAGAGTTCGCCCTTGTGGCTTGCAATAAATCGCGCAAAGGGAACCGTAAGATCAAAGCGAAGGGCTACGTCGCGCCCACCATTGTCCTCAAAACGAAAGACTTGTTTTTCTGTTTCACCTTCGCTTTTTCGAAGTAAAATTTCTGAATATTCTAAAACAGGAGTATCAATAGGAACAAAGCCATAAAAACGAAAGGCTTCTGTGAGTTTTTCTATGAGTAGGGCTCGCTTTATTTCTTGATTAGGTAGATAATCTCGAAAACCTTTTAAAACTTTTGCTTGTATCAATGTATTCATAGGAGTATAATAACGAATAAAGGAGATTTATACAATTGCTTTTAGTTTTAGATATTGGAAATACAAATGTGGTCGCCGCTCTTTTTTATGGCGATGAGCTCGTTCATGAGTGGCGAATGTACAGCGACACAAAACGCACCTCCGACGAATATACTTCGACCCTTCTTTCCCTCATGCGGGATGCGGGAGTCTCTCAATCTTCGGTAAAAAATGCCATTATTTCTTCGGTTGTTCCTTTATTGATTGGTCCCTTTATAAGCCTCGTCGATCGCATTACTGGGAAAAAACCCATCATTGTCTCCTCCGCTCTTTTCCCAAAGCTTCCCATAAAGGTTCCAGAAACTGCCGCTCACGAGATTGGTAGCGATCTCGTCTGCAACGCTGTAGAAGCCTACGCAACATTTCAAAGTCCCCTCATCGTCGTGGACTTTGGGACAGCGCTCACCTTCACCGCTCTCGATAAAAACGGCTATGTCCAAGGGATAGCCATCACTCCTGGATTACGGACCGCAGTCAATTCGCTTTTTGCAAATACCGCACAACTTCCCTCCGTTGCCCTCGAAGCTCCCGCCGATTCCCTCGGCGTGAACACCATCCATGCAATACAAGCCGGTATTGTGCTCGGTTACAAGGGCTTAGTCGAGTCGCTCATCAACCAACAAAAAAAAGACCTTGCCTCAAAAACAGGCTGTAGATACGAAGAAATAAAAGTAATTGCCACTGGCGGCTTAAATTCTGTTTTAAGCCCCATCACAAATATTTTTTCAAAAATCGATAAGCAGCTCACCCTCAAAGGTTTGTGCCGCATTGCAAAAATTGTAGGACTAGAGGCGAAGTAGAAAAATAGTATTGCGCATGCTCTTTGTCGCAGGCTATTGGTCAACCTTGGGGTTTTAAGAAAGCTGAAATTAAAGCATATTATTCTGCGTCAAGATAATCCTTTAAGTTTTTCCCCTTTATTTTATCTTTCAGAACCAATTTATTTTCTTTGTTGCAAAGTAAAACCTTATCTCCCAGAGCCTGGAAGACAGCATCGTCATGCGTTATGCAAATGCCTGTTTTACCCTTCACTGCTTCCGCCGTTAGGGCAAGCATTTTTTCTTTTGTATAAAAATCAAGGGAAACAAAAGCTTCATCTATAATAAAAAATGCTTTATTTTTTACTGTTAATTGATATAAAAAACGGGCGAGAGCAAGGCGCTGTTTTTCGCCACCTGAAATATGCTCTCCTCCACTTCCAAGATTTCTCTCCTTTAGTTTTTCTA
>JAAZLA010000176.1 GCA_012799545.1 Treponema sp. | reverse complement strand
AGTCTTCCCCCAAACATAAAGGAGAAAAAAAAGCCACTCAAGGCACCCATGAGGATAATAAACCAGGAAGGATATTCTGCATTCGTATCGATTTTACTTAAAACAAAGTCTATTTGTCCTGGTTTTGCAAGTGATTTTCTTTGTGCAAGACGGCGGCTCAATTCATTTACACGGGATATTTTTTTTAAGTTTACTTCTCGGCGAGTTACTCGACGAAATGCGGTATGGAAGCTATCTTTTGAGTCCGTATACGAAACTTGTACAACAGTCGGTGTTACAAAGGCTGTTGCGGTTTTTGCTCCAAGAGAAATTGCGGTATGTGTTGCCGTTTCTTCGGCTCGGTAGGTTTCACCACCGTTTTCGAGAATCATAGAAGCAGAACGAATACTTATAGCTAAAACTTCTTTATGCTCTAAACGCGACTCATTAGTTATAAAAAGGTTTGCATCTCCCTTTTTTTCCAAAGCTAGGTTCTCCTTTTTTTAGATATAAAATGAAAGAGGGTAAACAATAAAAAAACAAAGCCGGCAAAAACAACGGTTACCGCCCCAGAAGGTAAATCTAAGGTCCAACTCAAGGCAAGACCAGAGAGAGAAAAAAGAAGTGAAAAAATACTTGCAAAAACCATCATCGACGATAATGATTTTGCCATGTAGGATGCGGTACCTGAAGGCAGTGTAAGCATAGCGATAACCATAACGAGCCCAACAAAGGTTTGCAAGAGCACTACAGATATTGCGATGATAATAAGCAAAACGAAAAAAACAAGCTCTGTTTTTACTCCGCGAACACGGGCAAAGCTTTCATCGAAGGATGCGGACAGGATTTGCGGATAAAAAAGCCAAGCTAAAAAGAGGACAATTAAATCAAGTATAGCTAAAAGTAATAAATCCATTTTTGTAATGAGCAAAATATTTCCAAAGAGGTAACTCGAAGGGTCAGTATAGCCTGGCGTTTTTGCCATAAATAAAACACCGATACTCATACCGATAGCCCAAACCGCATTTATAACCGTGTCTTCTCTTTGCTTTGACTTAGTCGAAACAAAAAAGATAATAAGAGCCGATAAAATAGCAAATAAAAAAGCACCAGCTAAGGGAGTAAAAAATGGGATACGGCCACTTACGGAAAAAAAGACCGCCATTCCTATGCCTCCCAAAACAGCATGGGAAATAGCTCCTGCTAAGCTTGCAATGCGACGAACAGAAACGAGGGAACCGAGAATGCCAAAAAGGATTGCAGATAATATAGAAGCGATTACCGCATTTAAAAGAATATCAGTCATGGTCGCAACATCCTCTATCATCGATTATTTCATTGTGATTTACGCGAACTAAACCAGTTGCACTTAAATCCAGTTCTGAAAGTTTTGGGCTCGTTGTATGTTTTACCACCGATCGAAAGCCCCCCACCTCATCTTTTTCCCCCGCACACAAGACTACATCAGTTAAACTGGAAACAAACTGGGAGTCATGCGTTACAACCAGTATCGTGCTCTGCCCTTTTAATTTTCGAAGCGTTTCGAACAAACGCTTTTCGCTTTCGCTGTCCATATTTACCGTCGGCTCATCTAAGACAATGAGCTTTGGCTGAGAAGCGAGAGCACGAGCAACTAAAACACGTCTTCTTTGCCCACCAGATAGGGCTGCGTAGGGACGATGAGCGAGATTTGACACTTCGCTTAAAACGAGGGCTTCATCTATCGCAGCTTTTTCTTCTTTGGATATTTTTTTCCCCAGCCCTTTAACTGTTCCCATTTTAACGACATCGTAGACCGAAATAGGAAAAGAACTATCGAAGTCCATATACTGAGGCACATAACCGATGAGTTCTTCTCTTTTTTTGCTTGTTGAGGGGAAAAGTTCAACACTACCCTTTTGAGGTTTTTCCAAGCCTAAGAGCAATTTTAATAAGGTTGTTTTTCCTGCACCATTTGCACCAACGAGGGCAACAAATTCATTTTCATGCACATGAAAAGATATATTTTCAAAAACAGAAACAGAACCGTATGCAAAAGAAACGTCGTTAAAACGAAAGGCAATTGTTTTTTGCCCTTCATCGATATCTTGGTTTTCTAAAAATCGTGATTGTACTGCAGTTTTTTTCATCTATAGGCTTCTTTTATGGTCTTTGCCATAGCGTATAGGTTTTGAATATAATCTTGCGAAAGTGGGTCAAGCATAAGCACCCGCGCCCCCGTCTGTGTTGCTATTTTTTCTGCGGCCTGTTTTGAAAACTGTTTTTGCACAAAGATAGCCTGAGCATTTTCTTCCTTAACTAAATCTACCAATCCAGCAAGTTGCTTTGCAGTTGGCTCTTTCCCGTCAACTTCAAAGGCTATTTGTATAAGTCCAAATTCATCAAAAAAATAACCAAAGGAAGGATGAAATACAAAAACTATTTTCCCTTGTAGATCCTGTAAATCGACAGCAATCTCATTAAAGGTTTTGTCGATTAAAAAAATAAGAGAATCAAAGTTTTTTTTATAAAAGTTCGTATTTTCTGGATCGATCGCAATGAGGCTAAGATAGATTTCTCGACTTATAAGCTTTGCATTTGTGCGACCAAGCCAGGTATGTTTATCAACTCTAGAACTTAAAACTCGCTCTTGAGAATGCACAGAAATGTCTCTTGAATCAATTACGGCGTCATCATCGTGCTGGTGGCTATCTTGCTCCCCTGGAGAAAAATTTCGATACTGCAAGGTTTTTGTAATATCTACAATAGAAAGATTTGGGATTTGCTTTTGTATTTTTGGAACAAAACCTTCTTCAAAATCCAAGCCCGATAAAATCCACGCATCAGCCTTTGTCAATTTTGAAATTTGACTTGGCTTTGGTTCATAGGCATGAGGACTTTGCCCTTCTCCTACTAAAGTGAGAATATCAACCCTATCTTTTGCAATTTCCTGCAAAAAAAATGCTTCAGGTAAAATGCTTACGGCGACAAGCGGTTTTGTTTT
>JAAZLA010000175.1 GCA_012799545.1 Treponema sp. | reverse complement strand
ACTGAGCGAAAAATGAACTACACCGTAATGGGCAATGCAGTAAACCTCGCTGCTCGCTTAGAAGGCGTAAATAAAATGTATGGAACCTGGATATTAACGACCGATTACACAGCAAAAGAAGCAGGAGATGAATTTATATACCGCCGACTTGACCAAGTACGCGTTGTTGGTATAAATACGCCTGTACAACTTCTAGAAGTAATAGACTTTAAAAACAGCATAAGCAGTGAAAGAGAGAGCTTTCTCAAGGACTTTGAAAAAGCTCTAGACTTATTTAATGAACGAAACTATAAGGCTGCACAAGAGATCTTTGACAATCTCGTAAAAATAAACGCAGAAGATGGACCAAGTACTATTTATCGAGACCGTTGTATAGATTTTATAAAAAGCCCTCCTGCAAAAGATTGGGACGGCGTTTTTAATTTAACACAAAAATAATACACCAGGTTTAAACAAGCTTTTTAGATAAGCCCCTTTGTAGAAGGAATATCGCCGCCTCGCCTTTCATCGATTGAAACAGCTTCTCGTATAGCACGGGAGGCTGCTTTAAAAAGCGCTTCCATTTTGTGGTGGTCGCTTCTTCCGCGTAGAGTATCGAGATGGAGGTTGCACTTTGCGCCCCCGACAAAACCTAACCAAAAATCCTCAAAGCAATCTGTTTGAAAGCTAGAGTTCAGACCGTTTTTATTGATTGAAACAAGGGGAATATTTGTTAAATCTGCCTCACAGACAAGATATGCACGACCACCAAAATCGACAGCGGCACGAGCAAGCGTTTCATCCATGGGATACAAGCAGCTCCCGCTTCGAAAAATACCAGCACAATTCCCCAAAGCCTTTGCAAAGGCTTGTCCCAAAACGATACCAGTATCTTCTATTAAGTGGTGTTGATCTACATCTAAGTCGCCCTCTATCTTTCCGCTCAAATCAAATAAACCATGTTTACAAAAACTCGCGAGCAAGTGGTTCAAAAACCCAACAGGACTTTCGATTGTACAAAGTCCCTTCCCATCAAGATTGAGCTCTATATTGATCTGCGTTTCATTTGTGTTTCGCTCAAGTTTAGCAATTCTCATTTTTCCCTCTTTCGCACTTTATGCGAGCACTTTTCGTAAATCATACTCTAAAATATCTGTTGCACCCAAACTTTTCAATTTTGGGAGTAAGTTAGGCACTTCGCTTTTTTTCACTGCAATTTTTACTGCAAAACCATCATCACCAAAAAGAGGCGAAACGGTTGGACTACGCATTGAAGGGAGGCCTTGGACCAAGCTATCAAACTTATTTTTTGCAACATTCATTTCAAGCATAACACGGTCGCGAGCATCTAAAACAGCTTCGAAAAGCATCTTTAGCTCTAAAATCTTCTTTTTCTTAAAGGGGTCTTTCATCGCTTCTTTTGAAGCAAACATACAAGTTGCACTCGTCATAATAGTATCTACGATACGCAAGCCGTTTTCGATGAGCGTTCTCCCCGTCGAAGTGTTGTCGATAATCATATCTGCATCATCTGGTGGAAAAACTTCTGTCGCCCCGTAGGTACGAACTGTAAGATAATCAAAAGCTTTTTCTTCAAGCCAAGATTGCGCTATTTTTTCATATTCTGTTGCTACAACTATTCGCTTTGATTCTAAGATACTATCGCCGAGCTCTTTTGGAACAGCTGCAACAATGCGCACCTTGTCAAAACCAAGGTCCATTATCTCCTCTACATCGGCACCCGTTTCCAAAACCCAGTCGCGGCCGGTAAAACCTACATCGTGTGCTCCAAATTCTAAAAGCTTCCCAATATTTTGCGGCTTCATAACCTTTGCTTCTAGGTCATCTTGATTTACTGTGGGTCTGTACGCACGGTCAGGCAATGTAATTGTTATTCCCGCACCTTTAAAAAGTTCGACTACATTGTCATAAATTCTACCCTTAGGTAGCAAAATTTTTAACTGTTCCATCATTTACCTCTTTTTTGGAATACTAGATTATCGGCAAAAAAAAACGCCTTCCTCAGCAGGAAGGCGCATTATTGCACATCAAAGGACTAAAAGTCACCAAGCTCCCGCTTTTCGCATTTGAGAAAAATGGCTGTGGTGATGTTTTCTTCTAATCATACTGCCATTCTAAGCCATTTAGCTTGCTTTTGTCAAGCTTCGATACAGAGCTATGATTTATTTGCTTCTTGTTTTAATTGCAATTATTATTATACTCAAGGTATGAAACAAAAATCAAAAAAAAACTTAGCAGTCTGTGGTTACAAGGCTGTAAAAACACTCGCAAATACAAGCCCTGAAAAAATTCTTCGGTTTTATTATACCAAAGAAAGAAGTAGCGAATTTGGAATGCTCTGTAAAAAACTCGCAGAAAATAAAATTCCCTACAATCAAGTAGAAAACAACGAACTTGAAAAACTTTCAAAAAGCCTTCATCACCAAGGACTTGTTGCCTTTATTGCCGAGCCAGAAATAGAACAACTTAGCAAGGAAAAAGTTTTAGAGTTTATGCGAAACAAGGAGAAGCTCGTCTTTTTGGACCTAGTTGGCAACTCAAATAACTTTGGGGCAATTATTCGTAGCGCCGCTTTTTTTGGCATTAGACATATTATTATTCCCGAAAATGAAAAACAAGCATCTATCGCAACAAGCACCTATCGCGTTGCGCAAGGAGGCATGGAATTTGTCTCACTTTACTTTGTAAAATCCCCTGAGTTTTTCTT
>JAAZLA010000174.1 GCA_012799545.1 Treponema sp. | reverse complement strand
TTCTTTTTTGAAGCAGAAGCATAGGCGCATAAAAGAGCAGAATCAGAGCTTGTTGCATAGTAACTATAGACGGTGTAGCAATACGCCGCCCGTTCTCGCAAGCTTTGAAAGAGCCGCGAACTCATTGTATCTCCGATTATAGCATTTAAAATATGCCAATGCAAATATTCTTGCAGAGTTTTTGGCTTTTCTAAATTATAGCAAAAAAACAATTGCTCCATTTGAAAGGAAGCAGATAAAAAATGAAAACCTTCATGTGGATTCGGCAGTGAAAAAGGTGGTTCATTAAAAATCTTTTTTCTATCTGGATTTGTTTCCAAGGCTGCTCGAATTTTTCTTTCAGAAAAATTTCCTGATATACAGATAAGGAGTTTTCCATTTTGAATATATCTTGTATACCAGTCAAGTAAATCTTCCCGAACCAATGAGGCTATATCTTCTACGCTACCTGCAATACTTTGTGAAAGCGATTGATTTGGCCAAATTGCTTGAAAAACAGCCTCGTTTGCTGCTTCCTCTGGATCATCATAGGAAGATATAATTTCACTTTCAATTACTTGTCGCTCTTTTTCAATCTCCTCAGGAGAAAACAGAGAATGATTCATCATATCATTCATTATTTCTATGGCTTTTTCTGCATATTCACTCGGAACAACACAATGCACACAGAGATTTTCCCTGTCGGTAAAGGCATTGATATAGCCACCGATTCTATCAAAGGCAAGGGCTATATCTCGTGCTGTTCGACTGCTCGTCCCCTTAAAAAGCATGTGCTCAACAAAATGTGTTATGCCTCGTTGATTTTTTGGCTCATAGCGAGAGCCAACTGAGAACCAAAAACCGATTGCGGCGGTCTTTGCCGTTACAATCGGTTCGAGAATGAGATCTATGCCATTATCAAGATGCGAAAGAGCGACAGGCATTTTTATTTTTTTTCTTGTTCCTCAATTGCATCGATATAGGAAAGATTTAAGCGTCCCATTTTATCGATTTCAAGCAATTTTACCGGAATTTGTTGTCCTTCTTTTACGACATCAGAAACCGCATTTATTTTGCTTCGCGAAAATTTGGATATATGACAGAGTCCTTCTTTTCCTGGTAGAATTTCTACAAAGGCACCAAAATCCATAATGCGTTTTACAGTACCATTGTAAATAAAGCCAACTTCAGGGTCTTCTACAATGCCTTTTACCGCGCGTTTTGCATCTTCGGTTGCTGCAGCTGTTTTACCATAAATCGTAACTGTTCCGTCATCATCAGTGTTGATAGTAACACCGTAGAGGGCAGAAATACCTTTAACTGTTTTTCCACCAGGACCGATGAGCGCACCAATTTTATCAACATCAATTTTCATTGATTCAATTTTTGGAGCATATTTACTAATCGAAGAAGCAGGTTTAGAAATCGTTTTATTCATAATATTTAAAATATGAAGGCGGGCATCCTTTGCTTGGCTCAATGCCTTGGTCATAATTTCTGTGGTAACACCAGCTATTTTAATATCCATTTGAAAGCCGGTTATACCGTCTTCTGTCCCAGCAACTTTAAAGTCCATATCTCCAAGGTGATCTTCTTCCCCAAGAATATCTGATAAAACAGCATAGCGTTCATAGGGATTGTCAGCACTACCCTCGGTAATAAGTCCCATCGCAATACCTGCGACTGGTTTTTTCATCGGTACACCAGCAGCGAGCATAGAAAGTGTTCCACCACAAACAGAGGCCATGGATGAGGAACCATTTGATTCCATAATCTCAGAGACAACACGAACAGTGTAGGGAAACTCTTCTCGACTTGGCATCATTGCTTCGAGCGAGCGTCGGGCAAGATTCCCGTGACCTATTTCACGGCGTCCTGTTCCCATGCGTCCCACTTCTCCCACAGAATAGGGAGGGAAGTTATAGTGTAAAATAAAGTTTTCACTTCGATCTCCGTCTATGTCGTCATAGACCTGTTCGTCTAAACTCGTGCCCAGGGTTGTAACAACGAGCGCTTGTGTTTCGCCACGAGTAAAAAGAGCTGAGCCGTGTGGGCGAGGAAGGAGATCTATTTCACAAGAAATATGGCGAATATCTGTTGGACTTCTACCATCAACGCGAAGAGATTTATCTAAGATACTCTTACGTAAAATCTTGTATTCCATTTCTTCAAAAAGAGATGCAAAAAGTTTTGCTTGTGTTTCATCTTCAAGTTGCTCTGCATATTTTTCTTTTAAAGCTGCTTTCACTTTTGAAATCGCTTCTCTTCTTTCCATTTTACCTTTAACAAAACAAGCTGTTTCCATTTTTGCATAGGCTTCAGAAAGCATCGCTTCTTTATTTTCAAGAGCTACTTCTAGAGGGGCAAGAGGGAGTTTTTCTTTACCAACAAGTTCGCGCAAGTCATCTTGCAATTTACACATGACTTTGATAAATTCTTCGGCCTTAGCAAGTGCACCGAGCATGAGCTCTTCAGAGACCTCGTTTGCACCTCCTTCAACCATGGTAAAACCGTCTTTTGTTCCCGCTACAACAATTTCCAAATCACCTTTTTCAATTTCTTCGTAGGTTGGATTCAAAACATATTCCCCGTCGATATAGCCAACACGCACTGCAGCGATTGGACCATTAAATGGAATATCAGAAATATGTACTGCAGCAGAACTGGCAATAACAGATAAAATATCTGGTGGATTTACTTGGTCAGTTGAAACGCAAGTAGGTACAATCTGTATATCGCGACCAAAGGCAATATCAAAAAGAGG
>JAAZLA010000173.1 GCA_012799545.1 Treponema sp. | reverse complement strand
TTTTCTTTTTTTTCTTGCATCATTTTGCATACATCCCAAACCATGCTCAGTGCAATGGGTTTTATTGCAGGGCCGGCAAGTCCTGCTTTTACATTATCGAAAACAGGTTTACCCCGCTCAATATTGATTGCCATTGCTTGAATGGTATTGATGAGGCTTAAGGCATCTGCGCCGCTTTCTTGTACCGCTTCTGCAACAGAGAGGAGCTTGGGAGCGTTGGGAGAAAGTTTTACGATGAGGGGTTTCCGTGTTGCTTTACGAACCGCTGTCGTTACCTCGGCTGCTGAAATGGGGTCGAGTCCAAAGGCCATGCCACCTTGCTTTACATTGGGGCAGGATATATTGAGTTCTATCATGGGGATTTCTGTTTCGTCGAGGAGGCGGGCGCCTTCGACATAGCTTTCTATCGTGGAGCCTGAAAGATTTGCGATGCTGACGGTATCAAATGAGAGCATGGTTTTTAATTGCCGTTTGATAAAGGTTTCGATGCCAGGGTTTTCTAAGCCGATGGAATTGATAAGGCCGCTCGCGGTTTCGTGTAATCTTTTTCCCGTGTTTCCCTGTCTAGCTTCGAGGGTGAGTCCTTTTGAGCAAATGCCGCCGAGTGCATCTACATTGACAAGTTGTGCGTATTCTTCCCCAAAGCCAAAAGTGCCGGAGGCAGCGATGACGGGATTTTTAAACTGAACACCGGCTATATTGACTGAGAGGTCAACAGGACTATTCGCGGATTGGGAATTTTGGTTTTTGCCCTTTTGTTTTTCAGATGTCCTGTGTGTATTGCTATGTGTATCGATTTGTGTTTTGGAATGTGTATTGTTCATAGTAAATCCTTTAGAAAATAAGTTTGTCGCCTTGAAAGATGGGGCCGGCTTTACAGCATTGTCTATTGCCTTCTGTTGTTTTTATGGTGCAACCGAGGCAGGCTCCGACTCCGCAGCCCATTTTTTCTTCCATGCTAAGCCAGGCTTGTACTCCTGCTTCGAGACAGATTTTTTGCAGGTAGGCGAGCATGGGGAGGGGACCGCATGCGTAGAGCAAGGTGTATTTTTTTTCCTTGAGGGTATCGGCTGTTAAAACAGCTGGGAGCATTCCATGGACGCCGACACTTCCATCATCGGTGGTGATGTAGAGATTTTTTGCCTGAACATTTTCTATGCCGTAGGTTCCAGACTTAAAGCTTGCATAAAAATCGTAGCTTTCGTTTTCTAAGCCTTGTGCAAAACCTGAAACAGGTGCTATGCCTATGCCCCCACCAACGATGGCAACTGAGGGTGGCAGTTGGTTTTCGGTATTCGCCTCTTTTGCCGCTTCTCGTTCGGCAAAGGCTTTGCTATTTTTCGCGCCACTTAATGATTCGCTTGGTTTGAAAAAATGGTTTCCGAGAGGACCTATGAGATCTATCGATAAGCCAACTTGCAAGTTGCAAAGGTCTTCTGTGCCTTCACCTTTTTGTAGTATGAGAAATTCAAGCTCAAGGACATGCGCATCTTGGACGGCTGGAAATGTTTCTTGTAGGCAGTCAGCATGGCTTGCAAGTTCTTTGCCAGATGCATCGAGGAGGCGCACTTTATAGACAGAAATGGGACGTGTTAGCAAAACACGAGAAGGCCGAGATTTGAGCATGTAAAACTGCCCTGCTTTGGGGATTGATTGCTCTTTATGTTTGAGCTCTGTTTCGACCTTGAGGGAAAATACATCCTTTTGTAATTGTTTTATTTCACAGACCTTTGCTATTGTTTGACTTTGTAAGACTCGTCTTCTCATATGTACCTGCTTTAGTTGTGTATTTGTAAGGAATTTTTTGCACTAAGCAAATCTTCTTTTGCATTTTTGGCGGCTCTTTGAGCGCTTTCGACAATGTCTTTTAGACAGAGTTTTTCTGCACTTCGTTTTTCTTCTAGTAGGCTATCATTTTTCCAAGCGGTTAAAATACCTCGGGATGAGTTCACTGTTCCACCGGCCTTATCAAGTAGGGTCGCCGCAATTCGAGCTGCTCCGCCCTGGGCGCCATAGCCGGGGATGAGGAAAAAAATATTTGGGTAGGCGTCGCGCAATGCTCTTGCATCGCTTTCTTCGGTGCAACCGACGACAGCGCCTACAGGAGAGCAAGGACTTGTGTTATCGCTCGCCGTTTTGGACAAGCCAGCATTAGCATAGAGGGATGCCATTTCTTTTTCAATTGAAAGAAGTTTTTCGCCAACTCTATCGAGAACAAAGCCTCCGCTTGCAAGCTCTTGTTTTTCTATGTCGACCATGCCTGGATTAGATGTTCGTAGCAAAACAAAAAAGCCCTTTGGAAGTGGGGCTGACTTATCCGTGGGAGCTGTTTTTTCTCTAGCATCTGGATTTGCATTATTGGTTTTTGGTTTGCACCATTCTAAAAAAGGCTCGAGGGTATCAAAACCCATGTAGGGATTTACTGTTATAGTGTTGGCTTCAAAGTCTCCTGAAAAGTGCGCGCGTGCGTAGGCTTTGGCGGTGTCGGCAATGTCGCCTCGTTTTATATCGGCAATAAAGGGAATATCGAGTGAACGAAGATAGCGAAGTGTCTCAAGATAGCAAGAAAGACCTTTGAGCCCCATTGCTTCGTAGTAGGCGATTTGCACCTTGTAGCAGCCTGCATCGTCTTTTGTTGCATCGATGAGCGCTTTGTTGTAGGCAAGAACCGCCTCTGCTGGATGAGCGTAGTCGCTCAAAATAGATTCCGGAATATAAGAAGGATCAGTATCGAGGCCGATACAAAGAGGGCCTTTTTCTTTGCAGGATTCTTGCAGCCTGTGCATTTCATGTAAATAATTCATAGCAAGAGAATAACACAGAACGTTTTAAATGACAATTCTCATTTTACATTGCTTAGGAAAACATTCAAGCTTTGAGCCTTATTTTGTTGTGGCGACCCATATGCCTTCCCAGTTTTTTTTCTCTTCTTCTGAGAGGGGATTGTTTTCATAAAAAATAATTTTTTCAAGATATTTTTTTGCGGGCGGGTCAGTCGCTGCGATAGAGGCAAAGAGCTCTTTTGCTGCTAAAAAATCTCCGTCGTAAAAGGCTTTGAGGGCTTTTTCAAAAATATCGATTGATTGTTTTTTATCTTCGTAGGCTGCTTCTGTCATGGGTTCAAAAACACGAACAGCTTGAGATTTTCCGACAACTGCCGCCTTCCCGAGTTCTCGAAATCGCAAGCGACAGCCATGTCTTTGTGCAGCGTTTTTTGTTGCTTCTGAGCACATGGTATAGCTGTCAAATTGTTTATTAAATCCTTCGAGGCGCGCTGCGAGGTTTACGGAATCTCCAAGCATAGAATAATCAAAGCGCGAGTGTGAGCCCATGTTTCCGACAACGGCTTCTCCTGTGTTAATTCCGATTCTCATGAGAAAAACTTGACCAGCTCTTTTTTCAAGTTCGGAGCGCATTGCATCGAGCTTGTTTTGACAGTTGACTGCGGCTTCCAGGGCGGCTTGTGCATGATTTTCCAAATCGAGAGGTGCATTCCAAAAAGCGATTATAGCATCGCCTTCGTATTTGTCGATTGTACCACCGGATGCAAGGATAATATCGGTCATTTCGCTTAGGTAGTCATTCAAAAGCGAGGTTAAGTCGCTTGGATTGAGTTTTTCAGATATGCTTGTAAAACCTTGCACGTCAGAAAAGAAGATGCTTAGATTTCGCCTCTCGCCACCGAGCTTGAGTTTGTCTGGATTGGCAATGAGTTGTTCAATGACGATGGGGCTTAGGTATTGTTTAAAGGCGTTTTTTATATAGCGCCGTTGTTTTCCTTCTTGTGTGTAGGAGATAATGACCGATATTGCAAAGCCTAAAAAAAGTGAGACAAAGAAGCTTGCAAGGGGAACGTAGACTCCTTTATAAAAGAGAAAAAAATACACGAGGCTGTATGAGGCAATAAGGAAGATAAAAGAGAGACTTGTAAGAATACCGCTGAGTTTTGCATAGCGCACGTTTGATGCTAATTTTTCGTGAATACCGATTGGAAGGATTGAAGCAAAGGAGCTTAAAAGAAGAGCAAGGGCAAGAAGGATGAAGGGAATTTCTTTTATAAAAGAGTTTTGCAAATAATTATCGAGCTGTGTTACGTGAACTCCTACCCCGGGATAGGCTGTTGAAATGGGAGTTGCAGTTATATCAAATAATCCAGGGGCAAAAAATCCAAAGAAAATAAAGCTTTCTGCAAACTGTTCGACTTCCAGTAGGGGAGCATCGCCTTTTTGGATTGCATAATAACTTTGCAAAATATCGGAGGCGCTGTAGGGAATATATCTGTCAAGATTTTTTTGAAAGCGTAAAAGTTGTCCCTTGGGATTTTCTACCCTGTCTGTTTCTACGGCAATTCCTGCAGCGAGAAGGGGAGCAAGTCCGAGACTGGGTATTTTTTCTCCATTATAAGTGGTAAAACTTTTTACTCGTCGGGCAACCTTATCTTCATCGCTTGTTCCTGTTACGTCGCCTAGGAGGGCAGCCGACTGTCGAATAGAAGGTATAGGGAGGAGAGGAGGCTTATTTTTATCACTGTAGTAAAAAGTGTGTACGACTTTTCCATTTTCTCGACAAGCTTGTGCAAAGTTTTCATCGTCTGCATTGCCATAGAGGGAGGGCTCGGTAAACAAAACGTCGAATGTAAGGGAGGCAGCATTTGCAAGGTTAAAATAACGTACAATATCCCCATAAGCTTCTCGAGGCCAGGGCCAATTCCAGCCTTTTTCTTGAAGAGCCCAATCGATGCTTTCTTGGTCAAGCAAAACTAAGGATATAGCATCAGATGGATGCGTAAAAGAAGCCGTCAGTCGCATTGCGTAGTCGTAAAGCAAAAAGTCTAGCCTTGTTGTAATCGGTATAAAAAAGCTCAGAATAGATAGACTAAAAACAAGGATGCTTATAAACAAAGAGCGTATAAAAACAGGAGCCTTCTTTTTTCTTTTCATCTTCATCCTTTTGGTTTACAAAAAAACATTCTCGTTAAATCGTTTATTTCGATTTATAGCCTCAGGACTTGTCGCATATTTTTTCAAAACCTTATTTGCTTCTTTTATTCTTTGCTTTGCTGAAGGATGTGTTTTTGCAAAACCACCAGAAGAGCGCGGTTGTTTTTCTTGTAGTACCTTTAGCATAGAAATGATTGCGTGTGGATTATATCCTGCATCAAAGAGTAGTTTTACCGCTGCAGCGTCGGCGTCGTATTCTTGTTGTTTAGAATAGCCCTTGTTTACCATGGTGGTAATTACTTCGTTTATAGATGCGTCCATCATATCTGCAAGGTCCATGAGATCTTCGTTCCCAGTCAGGTTGAGAAATAAACCACCCGTTGCAAGCGCTGCTTGTGAGTTTCGGCTTGTTTTTATTGCTTTTAAACTATGTTGAAGCTGTATATGTCCTATTTCGTGGGCTATAACTGAGGCAAGGGCATCTTCATTTTCTGCACAAGAGAGCAAACCACGTGTGATGAGGATATGCCCTCCAGATGTTGCAAAGGCGTTTATTTGGTCGCTATCCAAAATAGAAACGTGGTAGCCGTTGTAGAGTTCTGGTCGCTCAGAATGTATAACAAGAGCCATACAGATTTTATTTAAGTACGCGGTTAGCTTGACTTCATCAGCGAGGTCGTAGGATTGTAAAAGAGTTGCTGCAACCGAACGCCCAATATAATATTCTTGTTCAGGGGTGATGGGTTCTGCAGCCTTTGCGATTGCCATGCCGGCATCTATTCCAGAAGTAACAATACGACCGAGAGTATCGAAGTCGGAGATGCTTTCACAGGAAAAAAAGAAAGAGAGAAGCGTGAGACTTCCGAGTACTATTACAAAAAGTTTTGCTTTTTTCATCCTTCACCTCCATAGAGCTTTCCTTCAACAATGAATTCTAATAAATCCTCATCCCCGACAGTGTTGTTTTCTATTTTATCTACTAAATCAAAGCGTAATTCTCCATGCCTTTGCTTCATAGCGTCTTCAACTTCGGCAGAAAAACCTTTTCCAGCAAGGGCAAGTTCGCTCTCAGAAAGGTTTTGCGTTTTCCCAGAAATAATTTTTTTCTTTGTAAGATTTGCGGTCGGTATCCAACCCTTGTTTGAGGGGTTTTCTTTTAGTTCGATTTGTGTCCACTTACCTGCTTCGGCAAGAATAATCACAGGATCTCCATAATAGACAGTTCCTAGTTTCGATGCAAAGAATCCTGTGCCGCTTTTCAAAATAGATTCTTTCACATTTACATACATTGTGTCGCCTGCTTTTGCAAAAACACAAGGAAGGAGGAAGAGAAAAATTAAAACAATGCTA
>JAAZLA010000172.1 GCA_012799545.1 Treponema sp. | reverse complement strand
TTGTCAAGGGAAGAAGAAACGAGTCTTGCGCTTCGCGCAGCCGATGGCGATAAGGAAGCAAAGGATAAAATAGTAAGTGCAAACTTGCGCTTTGTGGTATCGATTGCAAAAAAATATCAAAACAATGGCTTGGACTTGCTTGACCTTGTAAACGAGGGGAATATCGGCTTGTTGACTGCGATTGAGCGTTTTGATGTTTCCAAGGGATATCACTTTATTTCTTATGCGGTTTGGTGGATTCGCCAAGCAATTTTAAAAGCGATAAGCGAAAAAACAAAGATGATTCGCTTGCCTTTGAATCGAGTTAATGAATTGATGCAAATTGAAAAGGCTCGGAAGGAGCTGAGCGGTGGAAAATCGGAAGAAGAAGAGCTTAGAGAAGTAGCAGAGATGGTGTACATGAAACCTGAGCAGGTAAAAGAACTTCTGGCTATTTCTAGGGATTTTCTCTCTCTCGACTCCACTATTCGATTTGATAGTTCTGATTCGACTACGATTGGCGATATTGTTGAAGATGGGCGTTATGAAAGTCCTGAAGAAGTTGCGGTGTATGAAAACATGAAGGATGAAATAGATGAGGTGATGCAAACTCTGACCGAACGTGAACGGGATGTGCTTGCCTATCGCTTTGGCTTAAATGGAAAGCCGAGTATGTCTTTAAAAGAAGTGGGCGATGTTTTCAATTTAACAAAAGAGCGCATTCGACAAATTGAAAAAAAAGCAATTAAGCGTTTACAGCATCCGAGTCGATCGGCTCGTTTAGAATCCTTTGTCGCCTAGATGCCTATGTTAGAAGCTGTATTATTTGACATGGATGGTCTTTTGTTCGATACCGAAAGACTGTATTTGAAGCATTGGAAGAAGGCGAGCGCAGAAGCAGGAATAGATTTTTCTGAAGATTTGTTTTTTCGCTGCGTAGGAACAAATACAAGGGATACTAAAAAAATCATCTTCGATGCGCTTGGAGAGGATTTTCCCTTCGATCAATTTGAACAAATAACCTCGCAAGCTGTTATAGATGAGATTAAGGCAAATGGACCGCCGCTTAAAAAAGGTGTGCATAGTATTTTGACTTTTTTAAAAGAACAAAATATTAAAATGGCGCTTGCGACTTCTACGGGAAAAGAGATGGCGAAATGGATGATAGAAAAAGCTGGTTTAGAGCTCTATTTCGATGCCTATGCCTTTGGCTCCGAGGTAAAGCAAGGAAAACCCCATCCCGATATCTTTCTTCTTGCCGCAAAAAAACTAGGAGTTGATGCCGAAAACTGTCTTGTCTTAGAAGATTCAAATTTTGGTTTGCAAGCTGGTCAAAGTGCTGGTATGAAAACCTTGTTTATAAAAGACCTTGTCGATCCACCTATGGAAGTGCTGGCGAAGGTGTGGAATTCTGCAAGTGATTTGTTAGAAGCGAGGGACTTAATTAAAGAACTTTTGTAGAATTGTTTCTTCAAGCTTTATGTTCATTTTTGGTTCTAGGATTTTGTTTTCAGAATCTTTTCTGCATCTTCTCGTGCTTCTAAAAGAATTTTTCTATCTCTAACTAAATCAGCGATACCGAGTTGAAGGTTTCCCGATTGTTGAATGCCGGCAACTTCTCCAGGGCCTCGAAGCTCTAGGTCGAGTTCTGCGATCTTAAAACCATCTAGATTTTCGTACATAGCCTTGAGTCGCTCTTTTGCGGTGTCGCTTAGCTTTTCCGCATAGATTAAAAAACAATGTGAGTCTGCGCTCCCTCGGCCGATGCGTCCGCGCAATTGGTGGAGAGCAGCGAGCCCGAATCGCTCTGCATGTTCGATGACCATAGATGTTGCATTGGGGACATCGACACCCACTTCGACAACAGTTGTTGCGATGAGAATATCGATTTCTCCTTTTTTAAAAGCGTGCATAATAGCGCTTTGTTCTTCTTCGTCAATTTTTGAGTGGATGAGGGCGAGCTTGTAATTTGGATAAACCTCGCGCGAGAGAAAATCGTACATTTCTTCTGCGCTTTTCAGTTTTTTTTCTTGTGAGCTTTTTAGATTTGGGTTTTCAAAAAAATCCTTTTGTGCAGCGAGGTTTGGTTTTTCTTTTTCGGGAAAATCTTCATCTGAAAAAATGCTATCTAAAAAATCTTCGTCTTCTTTTTTTTCTATGCGGGGATATACAAAATATGCCTGTCTTTTTTTTTCTATTTCTTTTCG
>JAAZLA010000171.1 GCA_012799545.1 Treponema sp. | reverse complement strand
GCTCTCTTTTTGGTTATTATGATAGGTATAAGCAATACCTATAAAATGGTTATTTTTGAACGCATAAAAGAAATAGGTACAATGCGCGCGCTTGGTGTAAAACAAAAAGAAGCAGGGCGTATTTTTATGTGGGAAGCTGTTCTCTTAAGCCTTTTTGGTTCCTTAGTCGGCTTCATTGTCGCAATTTTAGGAATGAAAGTTTTATCTTTATTTACTTTTACGAGTGAAGAATTATCTCTCTTTCTCCACAATGGACATTGGACCTATGTGCTTAATGCAGGAAGCATAAGTATTAAATTGATAGTTGTAGTGCTCTTAACTATGCTTGCAGTACGAGGTTCAGCGAAACAAGCTGCGAAGCTCAACCCTGCCGAAGCATTAAGGACTACACGATGAGGAAAAATATGAAAAAAATAATTTTTATTGTAGTAAGTATCTTTTTAGGTTTTTCTGTAATGGCAGAAAATACACCAGACCCCTATGCAATTCTTGATGTATTGCAAAAACAATATTCATATGACGACCAAGATTATTCTGCGACTGTTACGCTCATTGTTGAAAAGCCAAATCAACCAGCTGAACAATTACAGTTTAAGCTTTTTCAAAGGGCTGCAAAAAAGCAGTTTACGATGATTCAACTTTTACCAGAGACCGACAAGGGTGCTGGATATTTGCAAGATGGAGATAATCTTTGGTATTACGATCCTATCGGGAGAAAATTTAATCATACTTCCCTCAAACAAAACATTGGAAACTCGGATGCGAAGGCAGGAGATGTGGTAAAAGAGTATTCATTTCGCGATGATTATGAGGCAACAAGCATTGAAAGCGGAAAGCTCGGTGCCTTCGATGTATGGATAATAAGCTTGAAAGCTATTTCTTCTCGTCCCGCCTACGCAAAAGAAGTGTATTATATAAGGAAGGATATTACGCTTTTATTGAAGGAAGAAAATTATAGCGCAAACGATAGACTTATGAGGACAATTCTCTATCCAAAATATACAAGAGTCTTAGACCGCTATCTTCCCATACAAATTATTATGCGTGATGAAGTAAACAAGGGAGAGCAAACGCAACAAATCCTCTCAGAGATTTCGACGAGCGCTATTCCAAACAAAGTTTTTACAAAGGCCTATCTCGAAGGTTTAAATTAGGTGCGGCATGAATAAAAAATATTTCTATAAACAGATTTTTATTTTTTGCCTTGTTTTTTTCCTTCTCGGTATAAATGGTTTTGCTATTGATTCAGATGACTATCTATTTTCAGATGATAGTTTTTCTGATGCAGAATTCTTTTCTGATGAAGATTTGTTTTCGGATGATATTTTTTCAAGCGAGACCCTTGTCGAAACACCAGTAACAAAGATCGATGCAAGTCTTTCATCTCTTATTTTTGAAACAGGCTCTGTGCGCTTTGGAGGCAGTTTGAGTGCAGGACTTCACATGGAAAGCATTTGGATTGACCCCTTTAGCAGTGATTGTGATTTTCTATATGGAACAGAAATGGGAGCTATAAAACTTGGTGGCTTAGAAAACACAGGAATAAATCCTACGCTAGACCTTGATCTTTTTTTTGACAGCCGTCCTTCGAGCAATACAAGACTCTATGGCAAGTTCAATGTCAATTATCCCTTCGGTATGCCTCTAGATAAAAATTACTTTCTTCCAACAGAAGTCTACATACTAACAGAAATTATAGTTCCTAACTTTTCTGTCTTTGAGCTTTTTACAGACTTCAACTACGATGACAAAATCTATTTTCGTTTTGGCAAGCATACGGTAAAGTGGGGAGTGGCGTATTTTTTTAGTCCTGCCGATATTATCAATCTTGCAGCTATCGATCCAGAAGATCCAGAAAAACAACGAGAAGGACCCATTTCTTTGAGAGTGCATTTTCCTATCGAGGGAACACAAACAAATCTTTGGTTTTATATCTTACCCGATGAAAAAACCATGCTTGTAAAAGATAGTAG
>JAAZLA010000026.1 GCA_012799545.1 Treponema sp. | reverse complement strand
TCGCGTTGAACAAAACCTCTCTGTTCCAGTAAAAAATGGGAATAAAAATGATGATAACTACGGTGCACAAGGTTTGTATTTACCCTACCGTTTTGATATACCTAACCCAGTTTCAAAACGAGTCGATATTTTACTAAACAAAAAGAAAGGTAAAAACGCAAACAATCTCAATCTCATAAAATACACAGTCTGTATTCTTGCTGTCCTTGATTGGTGGGTGAACAACAAAGAGAGTCCTGCAAACAAAGAAACAGCAAAAATTCCTTATAGGCTTTCACCAGAAGACGGGACTCCTGTATTTTATGTAACAGAACGGACTGATTTAGATAAAGTTTTTATACAAAATGTAAAAGCAAAGCTCTTACGCAAGGAAGCACAGGATAAAGCAAAAGAATAAAACTACTATAGCTGTCTTCCCAACTGCATTTTTTTATCAAAGCGCTCTTTTTCTTTGCCCTCGAGTTTCCCGTTTTTATTTTCAAGCATGAGTTTGAGCTCTTCAAACTCAGCTTTTGAGAAATTTACCCCACCAAGCTTGTAGTTTTCAAAAGAAGCACAGGCAAAGGGAGAAACTTTTTTTGCTATTTCAAAAAGTACCTTTGCATAATCACGTATTTCTTTTTGTGCATGAGCATCAAGGCGTAAGCGTAAAAAATGAAAAAGATTGTGTAAATCAATTTGCCAGTACATTTCGGTGTACAAGGATAAGGGTAAGTTAATACGTGCAATTTCACGAGCAAGTCCTGTGTCAATGAGCTTTGAATACTCAGCATAGGAATTTTTTTGCCCTTCACCTAAGCTTTCTTGTACTTGCTTTGCAAAATCTGCATCGCTTTCTTCTGAAGCACGCCCCTGCTTATTGTCTTTGTTTTGTAGCGCTATATCTTCAGAGGCAGGAATATAAAAATCATCCTTCATTACAGAATAACGCCCTGAAATTTCATTCAAACGCGCGGTACGATGGCGAAGCCATTGACGGGCAACAAAAATAGGCATCTTGATATGAAAGGTAAAAACCACTTGCTCAAAAGGAGAGGTATGGTCATTTCGAAGTAAATAATCAATCAAACCTGCATCTTCTCGAACAGTCTTTGTCCCCTCGCCATAGGAAACGCGAGCTGCTTGTACAATTCGCGCATCCCCACCGAGATAATCAACAAGGCGCACAAAGCCCTTATCCAAAACCTTATATTCTTTATCCAAAATAGCTTCTGCCTCAGGAACAATACACCGTGCCATACATACCTCTTCATTATTTTTTTTAGACCTTTTCTAAAGCCTGCGTAATATCTGCGATAATGTCATCTACATGTTCTAAACCACAAGAAAACCGAATCATTCCAGCATCAATGCCTGCTGCAGAAAGCTGCTCGTCAGTGAGTTGCCTATGCGTCGCAGAAGCTGGATGTAAAACACAGGTGCGAATATCAGCTACGTGAACAACATTTGATGCAAGAGAAAGGGAGTCCATAAAGCGAACCGCAGCTTCTCTTCCGCCTTTTATCGTAAAGTTTATAACGCCACTTGATCCATCAGAAAGATATTTTCGTGCTAGAGTATAATATCTATCATTTTTTAGGCCAGGATAGCGTACTTTTTCAATTTTATCTGATTTTGCTAAAAATTCTGCAACTTGCATAGCATTTACACAATATTCTTTCATGCGTAAATGTAAGGTTTCTAAGCCAATGTTGAGCAAAAATGCCGAATGTGCTGAGGGATAGGAGCCAAAGTCCCGCATCAATTGCATGCGCGCTTTTATGATATAGGCAAGAGAACCAAAGGCTTCTGTGTAAACTATCCCGTGGTAGCTTTCATCGGGTTCGGTAAATTCAGGAAAGTTGCCGTTTTTCCAGTCAAATTTTCCTGAGTCAATTATAACACCGCCGCATTGCAAGGCATGACCATCGAGATATTTAGATGTAGAATGCGTTACAATATCTGCTCCAAAGTCTATCGGTTTACATAAAATAGGCGTAGGAAAGGTATTGTCCACAATGAGCGGAACCTTGTTTTTATGTGCAAATTTTGCAAATCGTTCTATATCCAAGACAGTTAAGGCTGGATTCGTGAGTGTTTCCCCAAAAACAGCGCGGGTATTTTCCTTAAATGCAGCTTGTAGCTCTTCATCGCTTGCATCAGGGCTCACCCAAATACACTCAATACCAAATTTTTTTAGAGTAACCGCAAAAAGATTGACTGTTCCCCCATAAATCCCTGTCGCGGCTATAAAACTATCGCCTGCATTGCAAAGATTAAGGATAGCAAAGAGATTCGCTGCCTGCCCACTGGAAGTAAGCATTGCTGCAAGACCACCTTCAAGGGCTGCAAGTTTTTTTTCAACGGCATCACAGGTAGGATTTGCAAAACGAGAATACATAAATTCTGTCGGCATATCAAAAAGAGATGCTATATGCTCGGTTGAATCAAAGCGGTAGGTAGTACTTTGTACAATGGGCATTACTCGAGGTTCGCCATTTTTTGGGCTATAGCCCTCATGAATACATTGAGTTTCAATTTTCATTTTGCCTCCAAAAATACACCTAGTATTCTACTAGAAATTCTTAATCCATTCAAGAAGTTCTAAGAATTCTACGCCTTTTTCTGGATAAAAATGCTTGCCGTCTGGAAGATCCATCCATTCTCTTTCAACACAAGCTAAGATAGCATCGAAGTCAGCATCATCGAGAAAAACATCAAGAATAGGGCTTTTTGCATCAGTCTTTTTGCGATAAAACTGTGAATATATATTTTTTTGGTCTTGTTTACTTGTATTTATCAAGTATAAACGCCACAAAAGCCGTGCAGAATAGCGCCGTGTCGCTTCATCACTCGCTTTTATTTTTTCCTGCTCCCATATACCGACTACAGAAAGGGGAGAAAATAGGTTGAGGTTTTGCAAATGCAAATACAAATCGCTCGGCTTATATTTTTTCCCACCAGTAATACTTTCAAAGGCGGAAGAATTATCGTCAATCACCTGCACAAGTTCTTGCATAGTCAAGCTATTCTTTTTAAGGTAGGAATCGAAGTCTTTAGAAGTTGCCTCTTGCACTTCTCGCAATGCCCAAGCTCTGTTTCGAATATTTCCATATGTCGATTGATACATTGGATCTGCAAGGCGAAAGGCAGAATCAAAAGAGCTGACAGCCTCTGCATAGAGCGAGCTTTGAAAAAACGAGAGCGCTTGCTCTATACGCAATACATTCGAACTATCCCTATCGAGCAATTCTTTAGAAAAGGCTTCGAGCTCGCCAAGTCTTTTTTTGAGCACATAGACTTGCAAATCATATGGATTCAGCTTCTCGGCATCCTCCAAGGCATTTTGAGCGAGTTTTTTTTGATTTTTTGCAGCTTGCCCCTGTGCATACAATAAATGCAATCGCCCCTTTAAAGCATAGAGACGCGCCTTTGAGTTTTGATCTGGCTCTTGCACTAGAAAGGCTTCGATTTTTTGTAAAAGACTCGTATAGGCTTCATCAGAGAGACGGTAACCCGTATCACCTGCATGCGCAGCTTCAATACACAAGGCATCAAGGCTAATAAGCTCTGATTCCAAGAAAAGCAATTCTTGGCCAAGCTCTGTTTGCGGGCTTGCTATGTACAAATCTCTCTGTATAGTCGCACAGGAAAATAAAAACAGAACCAATACTAGATAAAAGGGACTTAATTTTTTCATTAGTCTACCATCCACGCATTTATTTTATTATCTGCCGATAAGACAAGCATGTCATTTTTTTTATCGCCATTTAGGTCCACAAAAACAGGAACATACATACCAGATAGAGGTGAAAAAGATAATTCCTCCAAGTTCTCATCGAAGGCAAAAAGAAGAGAAGCATCTGGATTTATAAAAAGCGCATTTTTTTTATCTTTGTATTGGTGAACTGAAAGATTTGCATTCTTTGCTGTAAAGCCAATATCGCGCTGTGCAAGCACCTTCCCATCCAATCCAATCTTATACACAATACCTGACTCGTCAATTGCAAAAAAGGCATCTGCAAAGGCAATGAGGTTTTCTCGAAACACAGCTTCGATTTGCCTCGGGAAGCCTTCTAGTAAAGAAAAATCTTTCCAAATGTATAGATCTCCCGCTTGCCCAATAAAAGCAATATAAACCGAACGAGATTTTTCTAAAATAGCAGGAGAGCCAAAACCTATACTTTCAACTCGTAAGGGATTTTCTGCGTTTAGACAGTTCTCTTCATCAAAGACAAAGATATCGCCTAAAAAACTTTTTGCATAAAAGGCAGCAAGCTTATCTGTTTTTGCTGGACTTGAAACAAAATTTCCCATGGTATCAAGTGTTTTTTCGTCTAGCGCTCCGTCTGCTGACACAAAGACAACAGTATTTTTTTCTGTAGGAAATAAAAACGAGTCCCCCAAACTAATTCCAGGTGCAGCTATTTTTTCTCCAGTTAAAACAGGAAAACCAGCTTCTGTTTCAAGCTCAGAGTTTATTTTATACACTGTTCCAGAAGTACTTAAAACCCATAGAAAAGAGGCTTCGGCATCAGCTGCAAGAATATGAATGTTTTCAGAAAATTCAAAATTCTTTTTTTGCAAGGTCTTTAAGTCCAAGGCAAGGAGAGTCCGGTTTTTTTCAACCCAAAATAAAGTTGGATTTTTACTTTTTTCAATCAATACAAGGTTTGAGCTTGCTTTACCGTCCAGGTCAATGGGAAAGCCATGAATAGCACGAGATTTTGTCTTCGCTCCTGACTTTGCACGCAAGGACATAACAAGCCGTCGATCAGAAACCTGCACCTCACTTCGCCCCACAGAATACAGCTGCAAAACCTGCGCCAAAATAGAATCACCTTGCGCAAAAAAGGGAAGCGTCTTTTCTAAATCATAGTAAAACCCTACAGCAAAATTGTTATTTTCCCTTAGAGAGAGAGAATTCCACAGATTATTTTTTAAAAGCGTCTCTCCCCTATTTTGTTTTTTATAGATTTCTAAAAGATTTTCTGGCGAGTTTGAAAAAAAGATAAACTCATCTTTTACAAGATAAAAAGGATGCGGCAAATCAATATTAAAGGCTGTCAAAAGACTTCGTATAAAAGTTGGAATATTTATACTTGGAATTTTCACTCCGTCATAAATATGGCTATCCCCTTCTTGAATTATGATAGATGAAAGAAAGGACTCAAAAATTTTTTTTCTCTGTCTTTCATCTTGAATATGTAAGGCAAATACAGGGTCTTTTTTTCCTTCAAGCCCAAAAACCGCAAGTTCTTTCCCAGTCCATGAAAAAAGTAACTCGTATAAATTTGCAGAAAACAATAATCGACTCATGGATTCGGCTGTTTCCCATTGTGATTGAAAGGCTGCTGGGTTTTTAAGCGTTGAAACAAAGGCATCCTTTGCTTCTTCTAAACTTCCAGCATTGTACAGAGTATAATATTGACTTGTATCGGGAAGCCGAGAAAGTAAAAGTGGAAGACTTTGTTTTTTTGAAACAAGACGCAAAACTGGGTCATTTTCTTTTAGCTCATCGACTATAGATTTTTGCACAGGCAATTCCAGTTTGAGCTCTATCTCAGCATCAGTAATTGAAAAAGAGATTTCTGAAAATGAATGCTCGGGTATGATTTTCTTTAGCTTTTCCAGCAAAAGAGTATCTGCCTCAATCAAGGAAAGAATTCTCTTTGTATCCGATAAGATTTGAATTTTATCTTTTTCTTTCTCAAAAACCAAAGAAGGGAAGCCTTCAAAGCCTTCTTTTTTTTCTGCCCGATAAGCCGACTCACGTAACAAGTCGAAACTAGTACTAAGAAGCAAAAGATTCTTGTATGGCCGAATATACACGGAGCCAGTCTCGAGCGTATACTCAAAATAATTAAATTGCGAGCGAATATATTTTAATTCAGGCATTTTCACAAATCCGCTCAAAAATCCAGAAAGCCGTGAAAAAGCAGACCAATGCGAAAGATTTATAGCAAGAAAAAAATCCCCAGGTCTATCTTTTTCATTTTTATTTTCATCAGGATAGACATAAGCAGCAGCATCGATTTTTCTCGAAAGCATATTTTTTGCTATGGAATTTTTAAGCAAGCTAGATGAACGCAGAGAAAACAAAAGAGGGCGCATTGCAGAAAAAGAATCTTGACTTACGACAATATCGAGCGCTTCCAAATCAAGCAAGGGGCTCACAGAATCATAAAAAGATTCACTATGCAATAAAAAGGTAAAACCGGGAGGTAGTACGTCTACTGCTTTTTTTGTATCTAAAAAGCTAAATACAAACCAAGCGAGCAAAACTAAAAAAAGAGTCGATACAACTATGCCAAATACTTTAAAAAGTTGTATTATTTTTCGAAAAAAGGGACGAACTTTCATACTAATTCCTACAAATATAACTTATTATAAGAATAGCATAGGGATTAGACTTTGTAAACGAAAAAAACTGGAAATCAAAGTCAAGGTGTTTTTATTTTAACCGCTTTGTGATCCATTTTTTACTCCTCCATCTAAAAAGCATCACAAAACCACGAATCGTTTCATCACTTCCAATGGAAAGCCAAATCCCTACAAGTCCCCAAGCTGCTTTCACCCCTAAAAGATAACTTCCCAAAACCATTATCCCCCACATGGAAAATAAGCCATATAAAACAGGAAAGCGAAAATCTCCTGCACCCTTGAGAGCAGAAATAGTTACAAGATTTATTGAGCGCCCAAATTCAAGATAGATGGAAAAAAGTAAAAGCCTATAAACCATAGATGCTATTTCTTTTTCGTCAGTAAAGAGCGCTATTATCGGGACCTTGAAGATATTTATTAATATTAAAAAAACCACGGTGCATGTCGTTGCTATTATTTGATATAAATAAACTCGACGGTAGGCATCTTCAGGCTTTTTAGCTCCCACCCAATACCCGACTTTTATTTGTGTTGCTGTACCAATTGATAAGCCAAAAATACCCACAAAACGTGCGATAGTTTGCGTATACACCATAGCAGACATTGCCCAAGTCCCAAACGTTGAAACCATAACCATTATGACAATTTGCGCAACATTATAGGAAAGATTTTCGCCGGCTGTCGGCACCCCAACACTTAAAACAACTCGATACATAGAAGGAGATACATCCCTCCATCTTTTCAATGGAAAGCGGACATCCTTTTTTTGCCGAATCCGTATAGCGAGGATGATACTCGCTGCAAGCTGTGAAAAAGCAGATGATGCAGCTACACCAGCTATACCTAAGACAGGAAGTCCAAAAAAACCATATAGAGAAATAGCATTTCCCAAAATATTGAGAATATTTGCGACAATTGCTATATACATTGCATCTTTCGTATATCCATACGCACGTAAAACAGTCCCTTGAAGCATGTTTAATGCCATAAAAAAAGCACCAAAGCCTCCAAAAATAACGAGATATTGCCAGGCCATATGGCGCACATCATCTTCTATGGAGTACAATGACAATAATGGAGCTGCTCCAAAGAAAACAAGAAGCATTATAAAAAGTGCCACAAGCGATATCATGAGGACGCTTCCTTGCGTTACCTGCTCCGCCTCTTTGTTGCGTTTTGCTCCCAAATATTGCGATAAAACAATGCTCGTTCCAATACAGATAACATTAAAAAGAATTTGTATAAAAAAAATGTATTGTCCGATCATGCCAGCAGCGGCAACAGCTTTTTGAGACCATGAACTGAGCATAAAAGTATCAACGGATGATAAAAGAATACGAAAGCCATTTTCAAAAAGAAGAGGTATAGTAAGCGAAAGCATCGGCAAACTTGCACGATTTATTTTTTCTTCACCATTGTTAATTTCCACAGTAAACCAAGCCTACAACTTTTTTATTCTTTTATCCACTAGCCAAAAAACAAACTATTCAGAATTCCCAAAAAATATAAAAAAATAAACAGAGCATAAAAAAAGCCCTTCAGAAGAGCTCAGGTGGTCTACGGCACAAAGATACACAATCGACCGCTGCTTTCTTCCGAATCTGACGGAGTTAGAAAGATACCTCTTGCATAGTACCTGAGCTCATCAAAAGAGCCTTTCAATTATAAATAATGAGCGTTTCCCCAGCAAACTCTCAAAGACTTAAAAACACGGATGTTTTTAAGTCGTACGTTTCGAATCCCTACTAAAGAACCGAATGATTTCCATGGATGGCACCCATTCGGCTACGAGAAGACGACAGTTTGCTAGCAAACCTAATGACGGAGAGAGGGGGATTCGAACCCCCGGTGCCTTTTGGGCACACACGCTTTCCAAGCGTGCACCTTAAACCACTCGGACATCTCTCCAAAAAATGAAGTATTAATGCTTTTTCCCGTGGCATGGATGCCACGTAAAACCAACGCGACAGTTTGCCAGCAAACTGTCTGTTAGATTTGCACATGGACATTTTTAAGTCCATAAAATGATGAGACAGGGAGGTCTCCTCATTCGCTACTGGGATAATGAGAGTTTGTCTCACAAACTCTCAAAGACTTAAAAACACGGAGGTTTTTAAGTCGTACGCTTCGGAGAGAGGGGGATTCGAACCCCCGGAACCATAAGGTTCAACGGTTTTCGAGACCGCCCGATTCAACCTCTCTCGCACCTCTCCATTAATTGATTTTTTTTAGCGAGACTAAGTGGGTTCGAACCACCGGCCTTCAGATCCGCAATCTGACGCTCTATCCAGCTGAGCTATAGTCTCAAACAAAAAAGGGAATCAACATTACAGGGCAATTTTCACTTAAAAGCCTCAAAGTCAATTCCCATCAGATGAATCCATTCAGGTTTCATAAAACCTACCCCATTAGCTTATGGGATAATGAGAGTTTGCAGGGCAAACTCTCAAAGACTTAAAAACACGGAGGTTTTTAAATCGTAGTACGGAGCAGGGGGGATTCGAACCCCCGGTGCCCTTTAGGGGCACAACTCCTTAGCAGGGAGCCCGTTTCGGCCTCTCACGCACCGCTCCAAAAAAAAACGAATCCCTATCAGACTAAGTTGATATAGAAATTCAATTGATTTTTCTTAACCGGAGCGAGAGGGATTCGAACCCCCGGTGCCTTTCAGCACAACGGTTTTCAAGACCGCCGCCTTCAACCGCTCGGCCATCGCTCCTTAAAAGGTCTGTATACTATAGAGAAAATCTTTACTTTTGTCAATAAGCAATGTTCTTTGCGGTAGATTAAGTCGAATAAATCGAAATTTGTTTTTATTTTTCCCAAGAGGCGATTATGCTCTCTGTCGCCTTCTTTGCTGAAGAAAAGGCAAATTGTAAATTATAGCCACCAGAATCGCCATCTATATCAAGAATTTCACCAGCAAAAAAAAGGGAAGGAATTTTTTTACTTGAAAGGCTTTTTAAGTCCAGTTCTTCGAGGCTCACTCCTCCTCTGCTAACCATGGCGAGCTGCCACCCTTTTGTCCCCGTCACCCTAAACACATCAGATTTGAATAAGTGTACGAGGTCCTTTAGCTTTTTCCCAGAAACAGCGGATATTTTTGTTGTTGGATCGATACTAGACCTTTGGCAGATGACTTCCACAAATCGCTTCGGAAGACCAACCTCTTTTAAGGCGGGCAATTGCGAAAAAAAGCTGGCGACTTGCTTGCTGTTTCCCGAAGCCTTGATTTGCACTTCTGTAAGGAACTCTTCTTCCTTGCAAGCTGGCAAATAATCGAAGAAAATTTTGTCACCTTGGTCCAAGTAACGAGAAAAATGCAAGGCAGCTGGTCCTGAAAAAGAATCGTGGGTAAATAATAATGGCTCAAATGTTTTTTTTGCCATCTTTTCGCCGACTTTTTTTATATACACAGCTTCTATGGCTATCCCAGAAAGCTCCTTAAACGGATAATTGTCTACAAAAAATGGTACAAGGGCTGGTTTTAGTTTCACAACCGAAAGTCCCATTTTTTTTAGAATGGGAAAAATGGAGCCATCGGAGCCGGTTTTTGGATAAGATGCACCTCCACAAGAAAGCAATAAAAAACGAGTTTGCATAACAATTTGTTTGTTCTCTTTTTCAAGGCTTAGTTCAAATCCAGTATTTTCTGCAAGTATTTTTATATCGATGAGTTTTGTATTTGTTTGGATTTCTATGTTTTTTTTACATCTAGCCAAAAGAACATTGCGCACTTCTTTTGCGCTTAAGCTTTGTGGAAAAACCTTTCCGTCCTCCCTTTCAAAAAGCCTAAGACCCAAGGATTCAAAAAACTGCATTGTATCGCTATTATTGTGTGCATACAAAAGAGAGCGAATTTTCGAACCATTCTCTCCATAATGAGAAACAAAATCTTTTATAGGTCCACCTTGTGTCAAGTTACATTGCCCTGC
>JAAZLA010000025.1 GCA_012799545.1 Treponema sp. | reverse complement strand
TTTTGAAAGTCTTGTAGGAGTATATATGGCAAGCGAAAGAGATAAGAAATTTAACCAATTTTGTAAGCTCGCAGATAGTTTCAAGGGTGGCGTTATAATGGACGTTACCAATGTTGAAGAAGCAAAAATTGCGCAAGAAGCTGGGGCTGTCGCTGTTATGGCTCTCGAAAGAGTGCCATCAGATATTAGAGTGCAGGGTGGTGTTGCTCGCATGAGTGATCCCGGTATGATTATCGAAATAAAAAAAGCGGTAAAAATTCCTGTTATGGCAAAGGCTCGAATAGGGCATATAACCGAGGCACGTGTTCTCGAAGCGATTGGCGTCGACTTCATTGACGAAAGTGAGGTTCTAACACCCGCTGATGACCAATTTCACATTGACAAAAAAGCCTTCGATGTTCCCTTTGTCTGTGGTTGCCGAAACTTAGGTGAAGCTCTTCGACGCATTGGCGAAGGGGCTGCTATGATTCGCACCAAGGGTGAGGCTGGAACGGGCAATGTCGTCGAAGCGGTTCGTCACATGAGAACTGTGCAAGCCGAAATGCGCAAGCTCAAATCTATGGCTTATGATGAACTCATGGTATATGCTCGAGATATTGCAGCGCCCTATCACCTCGTTGAGTTTGTTGCAAAGAAGGGAAAACTTCCTGTAGCAAATTTTTCTGCCGGTGGAGTCGCAACTCCAGCTGATGCAGCCCTCATGATGGAACTCGGAAGCGAAGGTGTTTTCGTAGGTTCTGGCATTTTCAAAAGTGCTGACCCACTTCAAAGAGCAAAGGCGATTGTACGTGCAGTTGAAAACTGGAACAATCCACAAATCATTGCAGAGGTAAGCACCGGTCTTGGTCAGGCTATGGACGGAATCGATATTCGCCAGCTCGACGAAAAACAATTACTCTCCCTTCGAGGCTGGTAATCTAGAAAGCCGTTTGTTAAAAGCAGACGGCTTTTTTTTTAGCTATTTCCTTTAGACGTTTTTTTTAGATAAGGTGTAGAAATTTCATGCAGATAAAAAAATATGTTTTAAAATCACTCTTTTTATTTTTTATCTTCTTTCAGCCAATACATCTTTTTGCTGAACAAAACGAAGTCGACCCTGTATGGTTTCAAAGCAGCGCTCTTTTTATTGGTGAAGAAGCTTTTGGCCAAAAAATTGATACGCTACGAGAAGAGAGAGAACCTCTTGCCCTTGTTTTAAGCGGCGGTTCAGCCCGCGCCTATGCACACATCGGTGTCTTACGAGAACTTGAAAAAGCAAATATTAAGCCAGATTTTATTGTTGCAAATTCCATGGGGGCGATTATCGGCTTGCTCTATGCCTCAGGCTTTTCGCCCGACGACATAGAAGCCATCGTAACGCAGGTTGACCTCAATAGTTTTTTTGATATTGTCTTTCCGCTTCGCGGCGGCATCTTATCTTCGCGATATTTTCTCGAAAGCTTATCGCGTCTTTTCCCAAACAAAAACTTTGATATAAAAGACTCATTCATACCCATCATCGTGCCAACAGAAGACCTGTATACAAAACGACAGGTGCTTTTTGCAGAAGGTGAAATAACAAAAATTATGGCTGCCTCCTTTGCTATGTCTTTTATGATGGAGCCCGTCCCCTATCTACTCGAGTCGGGGCAAAACCTATCTTTAGTCGACAGTGGTTCTATTGACCTTGGCAGTTTGAAAATCGCAAAACGGTTTACAGACAATATTATTATTTCAACTGCGCTGTATGATACAAAGCTCAATCTCAACAATCCCGTAACTGTTTTAAACAGAACTTTTTCTATTGGCAAAGAACGACAACTGGTCCAAGATATATTGGATTTTGAACCGCATCTTATCCGAAACGATGTGGAACAATTTTCATTTATGGATTTTACCAAGGTGCATGAAATTATTGGCAGGGGAGAAATGTCGACTAAGGCTTTTCTCAAT
>JAAZLA010000170.1 GCA_012799545.1 Treponema sp. | reverse complement strand
GCGACAGCAGAAATTATCGATGCAAATGGTTTTTTACATTCGGGCGATTTGGGCATAAAAGATGAGGCTGGTTATTTTAAAATAACAGGGCGCATCAAAGATATGATTATCCGTGGTGGGGAAAATATCTATCCAAAAGAAATAGAAGAATTTTTACGACAAATGAGCGAAATAAAAGATATTCAGGTTGCAGGAGTGAAGGATAAACGTCTTGGAGAAATTACAGGAGCCTTTATTATCTTGCATGAGGGAAAAACGCTTACAGAAGAAGACGTCATAGAATTCTGCCGTGGGAAAATTGCAAAATACAAGTTTCCACAACTGGTTTTATTTGTCGATTCATTTCCTATGACAGCGAGCGGGAAAATACAAAAATTCAAGCTTTCTGAAATAGGGGAAGCACATAGAAAATCGCTTGGAATTGAGTAAACTTCTCCTTGACTTCTTTTGTATCATTTAGTTTACTAGTAGAGAGAGTATAGGGGGTAGAAATGAAAGGTAATGGATTGTCCATGGAAATAGCTCAGAGGCTGAAGGGCTTACGAGATATTATGGAGCTTTCAACAGAGGACGTCGCATCGGTTTGCGGTATTTCTCAAGAGGAATACGAAAAATACGAGTCTGGTACAGTCGATATTCCGGTAAGTATTTTGCATAGTATTGCAACGGCGTATAAGTTTGAAATTACAACCTTGATTTCTGGGGAAGAGCCCCGCATGCATTCGTATTTTCTAACCAAAAAAGATAAGGGACTCGGTGTTGACAGACGGGCAAACTACAAGTACGAATCCCTTGCGCATGGTTTTATCAATCGAAAGGCTGACCCCTACATTGTTACGCTTACGCCGGAGCAAACAAGAGAAATGTATTTCAATTCTCATCCCGGTCAAGAGTTCAATTATATGCTCGAAGGTTCAATGAAGATTGTTATCGACGGTAAAGAACTTATCTTAGATGCAGGCGATTCAATATATTTTGATGCAAATAAAAAGCATGCGATGCAAGCTTTAAACGAAAAAAACGCAAAATTTTTAGCAATTATTTTTTAAAGAAGGCAGATAATGTTAACAAAGTATGTACCGAAGATAGATTTTTCTTCATCACAAGATTTTAGAGATAATTATACAGTCATAGTTCCCGAGCGTTTTAACTTTTCCTACGATGTACTCGATAGACTCGCAAAGGAAACTCCCGATGAGCGCGCCCTTGTTTGGTGCAATGATCAGGGAGAAGAGAAAATCTTTAGCTATAGTGAAATAAAAACTTATTCTGAAAAGGCTGCCTCTTTTTTTCAAGCACAGGGAATTCGCCGTGGCGAAAAAGTAATGCTTATTTTAAAACGGCGTTATGAGTTTTGGTTTGCGCTTTTAGGCTTGCATCGAATTGGTGCCATTGCTGTGCCTGCAACCCACATGCTCACCAAGGACGACCTTGTGTATCGAAATAATGCGGCAAGTATCAAAATGATTGTTGCTGCCTACGACGAAAAAGTAATGGAGCAAATCGAAGCTTCCTTAGAAGAGTCCAAGAGCGTAGAGCTTTTAGTTTCTGTTTCGGGCATAAGCGGTTTATACGAAAAATCTTTTTACAATAAAAAACGCGACGGCTGGATAGATTTTAATAGCGGCTTAGAAGAAGCAAAGGATTTTATAGCACCAAAACGAGAAGAGGTAAACGACAACGAGGACATAATGCTCTTGTATTTTACCTCAGGCACGACAAATCATCCAAAGATGGTTGCCCACGATTATACCTATCCACTCGGCCATATCGTAACAGCGAAGTACTGGCAATGCGTTCGTAAGGGTGGCTTGCATCTGACTGTTGCCGATACAGGCTGGGCAAAGTCAGTCTGGGGAAAGCTCTACGGGCAGTGGCTTTGCGAATGTGCGGTTTTTGTCTACGATTACAGTGCAAAGTTTAAACCAGTTGATTTATTGGCACAGATTGAAAAATACAAGGTTACATCTTTTTGTGCGCCTCCAACTATTTATCGCTTTCTTATTCAAGCAGATATGTCAAAGTATAATCTTTCAAGCTTGGAAGAATGCTGTACTGCTGGGGAACCCTTGAGTGAGGAAGTCTATAACCGCTTCAAGGCACAAACAGGGCTTGGACTTTTGGAAGGCTTTGGACAAACAGAGACAACGCTTTCCCTCTTAAATTTTAAAGGCGAGTCTGTAAAGCCTGGTTCCATAGGAAAACCCGCCCCCTTTTACAATATAAAACTTCTTAAAGATGATTTAAGCGAATGTGTTGACGGTGAAATAGGCGAAATTTGCTTCCAACTCGATAAGGGCTCATTTCCGGGGCTTTTCAAAGAATATTATCGCGATGCAGAAAAAACAAGAGAAGTAATGCACGACGGTTATTATTTTACTGGGGACACCGCCTGGCGAGACGAAGACGGTTTTTACTGGTTTGTTGGTCGCTTTGATGACATTATAAAATGTTCGGGTTATCGCATTGGAACCTTTGAGGTAGAAAGTATTCTAATGCAACATCCCGCCATTGTCGAATGCGCGGTTACCGGTTTTCCTGATGAAGTGAGAGGGCAGGTTGTAAAGGCAACTATTGTACTCTCAGAAAAATACAAACCTGGAAGCGATGTCCTTGCAAAAGAAATACAAGACTTTGTAAAAAAAGCAACAGCACCTTACAAATATCCACGCATCGTAGAGTTTGTTGAAGAGCTCCCAAAAACGATTTCTGGAAAAATTAAACGGCGCGATATTCGAGCAAAGGATTAAGCATGGCGAAGGTGCTTCGATCGAAGGTGCTCGGTTTTTGCATGGGTGTAAAACGAGCTGTCGATATGGCAGAGGAAGTCTTGAACGAAAATGAGGGGAAAGAAGTTTTTATGCTCGGTCCCCTCATACATAATGAGCAAGCCTTGCAAGCCTTGTATGATAAGGGCTTGCACTTATTGAGCGAAGAGTATATAGAAGAAAGATGCAATGAAAAAAGCGTTGTTATTATTCGCGCTCATGGAACATCTCCTTCAATCCTTACGCGCATAGAAAAAACGGGTGCTCGCATAGTCGATACAAGCTGTCCTCGAGTTAAGGCAAGTCAAAAACGCGCAGCAAGCTATTCTCAAGATGGCTTTCTTGTTTTTATTGCAGGCGACCTCGGTCATGGTGAAGTCCTATCTATTTCGTCATATGCAGGAGATAAGGCAATTGTTTTTAAAGATGCGGAAGAAGCAAAGACTTTTTTTAAAACGTCTGAGCTATTTCAAAAAAATCCAAGAGCCTTTGACAAAGCGATTCTCATTTCACAAACAACAATACGCAAAGAAGAATACGATGCAATTATAGCAGTTTTACAAAAAAAACTTCCACAGATTGAAGTATTCAATACAATCTGCTCGGCAACAAAGGAGCGCCAACTTTTTTTACGAGAGCTGGCACACGAAGTTGACGGGATTTTGGTTATTGGGGGCAGGCACTCGGCAAATACACAAAGGCTTTTGTCCTTGGCCCAAGAACTCTCTCCCCACGCAGCCCTCGTCGAAGCTGCTCACGAAATACCACCTGAGTTTTTTCGCTTAGAAAAAGTCGGTTTAACAGCCGGAGCATCCACCGCAAATAAAAGCATCGATGAGGTTGAGCAAAAACTTTTAGAGGCAAATACTGTATAAATGAAAAAAAACATATTTTTTTTAGGATGCTTACTGTTTTTTTCTCTTTTTTTTATTTCTTGTTTTAAGACAGAATTTCTAGTCCTCGTTGAGCCAGAACTTTTATCGTATTTTGATGAGATTGATATAAAAAGCTTAGAAGGAAAAAAAATAAAGCTTATTTTAGAACCTGACGGAGAGGGAGAAAAAACACTTAATCAAAAAAATCTTTTAGGCTTTATCTTTCAAGAAAGTCACATCTCTGATGAGCTTGCGCTTTTTGAAGCAATTGGTTTTTCGCAGTATAAAACAGAAGAGAGAAAAAACTCCTTTGTTTTCACCCCAGCAATAGATAGAAAAGAGCTCCATAGAACTTGGGTCTATCCGAGTATTTCCTTTATGGAAGACTATCCGAGCCTTGAAGACATTTTTAGTCCGCGCTTGAGCAATGGTCTAAAAAAAGCTCGAGAAACCTTTTGCTGGCATAGACTCAATTCCTTTCCTTCAGATTTTATTGCGCTTCCCTATGGAAAAAGCTACAGCGGAGATAGAGACTATCCCTTCTATGAATCAAGCTTTGCCAGCCTTTCTTTTTTTACAAATCCAAGCAAAAAAAAGAGAGAAAGCGAAAGAAAAAACTCGCTTCGTCTTGAAGCAGAAAAGATGGCAAAACATATTTTTTTATCCTGCTTTGAACCAATTGAAAAGGCTGCAATGGAAGAGGCAAAAAGTGAAAAAGAGCAGGTCCTTTTTATATCTGCGGTAGGGGATATCTTGCTTTCACGGGGTGTAGATACTCTTTTGATTTCTAGTGAAGACCCTGCCTCTGTTTTTACTAGCGCAACGCCTATTTTACAAAATAACGATATAACAATTGGAAACCTTGAATGCGTTCTTACAAAAAGCAATAAAAATGCGACAAAAACCTATACTTTTAAGGCCAATAAAAAAGCCCTCGCCTACTTAAAAGAAGCAGGTTTTAATTACCTCATGCTTACAAATAATCATTCTTATGATTTTGGTGAAGAGGGTTTTAAAGAAACACTTGCCGCTCTTGAAGCATACGAGATTCCAACATCAGGTTCTGGCTTAAATCAAGCAGAGGCAGAAAGGTGGTACCGTCGCAGAATTCGCGGAACAGAAGTTTCTATCCTCTCTTGCGGTGCCTATCCCATTGAGCGAAGTGGTTTTAATGGAAAAACAATGACAACAGCAACAGAGACAAGGGCAGGAGTTTTATGGGAGGGCGATCGTATTTTAGAACTTGTTCGGGAAGAAAAAAAACGCGGTGGCTTTATTATTGTGAACGTCCACGGTGGTGAAGAATATGTTTTTAGCCCTTCAAAAAAACAAAAAGATTTTTACCATGCCCTCTGTGATGCAGGTGCAAACATTGTGTTTGGCTCACATCCACATGTATTACAGCCAATTGAAACATATAAAGACGCCTTAATTGTCTGGTCTCTGGGCAATTTTGTTTTTCCTGGTATGAGTGAAATGTATAAGGCTGAAGAGACTATGATTGTTCGCATAGGACTGGTAGATGGTAAACGACTGTATTATGAAAAATACCCCTGTAAAATTTCCGGGCGCACTGTGAGCTTAGTCGAATAGAAATAGTTCATTGAGCCAAAAGAATTTATTTTAAAGAGTCGAGACAGAAACTATAGTTCATTCTTGCTTTTTTTATCGATTATTGCTAGTATACAGGTTAAAAAGTACAAGCTTTTTTTATAAAACCATTATTTTACGATTGTGGAATGAGGAGGTCTTTATGATTAAGACAATAAAAGATATTGATTTATCGGGCAAACGTGTTATTATGCGCGTCGATTTTAATGTGCCAATGAAGGATGGAGTAGTGCAAGATGATACGAGAATTCAAGCTGCACTTCCAAGTATTCGATATATCCTAGAGCAAAATGTGCGCTCTCTTGTTTTGATGAGCCATCTCGGCGATCCCAAAAAAGATAGTAAAAAAGCGCAAGAAAAGGCTGAAAAAGACGGAAAAACCTTTGACAAAGAAGCATACATTGCAGGAAAGCACCGCATGAAGCCTGTTGCCGACTACCTTTCAAAGCTTATTGGTAAAGAAGTTGTTTTTGCTCCATCATGTCTTGGACAAAAATCAGCAGTCGATGCCCTTGCAGAAGGGGATGTGATGATGCTTGAAAATACCCGCTTTGAAAGCGCCGAAACAGCAAAGGACCTTGCTGAACAAGAAGCCATGGCAAAAGAACTTGCAAGCTATGGCGATGTCTATGTAAACGATGCCTTTGGTACCGCACATAGAGCACATGCTTCAACCGCAACTATTGCACAATTTATAGATGTAAAAGTTGGCGGCTTCCTCATGGAAAAAGAAGTACAATACTTAGAACCAATGGTTTCAAATCCTCCAAAACCCATGATTGCAATTATCGGTGGTGCAAAGGTTTCTTCAAAAATCGCTGTTCTCGAAAGCCTTCTTAAAAATGCTTCAGCCCTCATCATCGGTGGTGGCATGGCCTATACATTCTTAAAGGCACAAGGCTATACAGTTGGTAAATCTTTAGTTGAAGATGATTTTATCGATACCGCAAAATCTCTTCTTGCTGCTGCAAAGGAAAAAAATGTTTCTATTATTCTTCCCGAAGATCATCTTTGTGCAGAAACATTTAGTCCTGAGGCAAAGGCTATCGCTGTTGATGGGCAAGACATTGCAGATAATCTTATGGGAATGGATGTCGGTCCCAAAACAATAGCAAAATACACCGATGCGATTCTTAACGCAAAGTCCATCGTATGGAATGGTCCTGTAGGTGTTTTTGAATTTGATGCCTTTGCAAAGGGAACAAATACGGTTGCTGACTTAGTTGCTCAAGCAACTGCAAAGGGAGCAATCTCTGTAGTTGGTGGTGGAGATTCTGTTGCTGCAGTCAATAAAGCAAAACTTGCAGATAAGATGAGCCATGTATCGACGGGTGGTGGTGCTTCCTTGGAATTCCTCGAAGGGAAAACACTCCCTGGAATAGCAGTTTTAGCTACAAAATAAAAATATACATTTAGAGAAAGGAAAAAAAACATGAGACAAAAATACATTGCCGGTAACTGGAAGATGAACAAAACAAAGGGAGAAGCGCTTGAACTTGCAAAAGGTTTAGTTGCAGCTCTTAAAGATGGAAAAAACAAATACTTAATTGCACCTTCATTTACAAACCTTGATGCTGTAGCACAAGTTGTAAAAGGTTCAAATATTCGCCTTGGCGCACAAAACATGTCTACCGATGAATCAGGCGCACATACGGGTGAAGTTTCTGTATTGATGCTGAAGGACCTTGGCGTAGAAACGGTTATTCTTGGGCATTCAGAAAGAAGAACTATTTACAAAGAAGATGACGCTATGATCAATAAAAAAGTAAAACTTGCCTTGCAGCATGGGCTCGAAGTTATCCTTTGCATTGGAGAACTTCTAGAAGAAAGAGAAGCAGGAAAAGCTGAAGCTGTTTGTAAAGCACAAACAGAAAAAGGCTTGGCAGGTCTTTCAAAAGAAGATATGAAAAACGTCGTTATAGCCTATGAGCCAGTCTGGGCGATTGGAACAGGAAAGACGGCGACGCCAGAAGATGCACAAGCTATTCATGCCTATGTACGAGACGTACTCGCCTCACTTTTTGACAAAGAAGTGGCAGATGCAACGATTATTCAGTACGGTGGTTCCATGAATGCAGGAAATGCAAAAGATTTACTCGCTCAAAAGGATATTGACGGCGGTTTAATCGGTGGAGCAGCTTTAAAAGTCGATAGCTTTGAAGCAATTTGTAAAGCCTACTAGAAAACGAGATTTTCTAAAATCTAAGAAAGGTACAAGGCTATTTTCATTATACCCTTGTACTTTTTTTTTATTTACGGTAAAATGAAATATCAAAATATACTATTTTAACAATTTTTAACTATGGAGTTTTTATATGGGTGTTTTAGGAATTATTTTGCTCATAGCATTTATTATTGTCTGTCTTTTACTTGTGGCGATTGTACTTTTACAAAATGAAGAAGGCGATGGCTTAGGTGGGCTTTTAGGCGGAGCAAGTAATGTTGCTTTTGGGTCAAGAGCTGGAAATGTGCTCACACGAACAACCTATGTCTTAGTTACACTTTTTTTTGCTTTGAGTATTGGACTTGCTTTATTGAACAAAGCTCCATCAGTTGATGCAAAGGGTCTTGAAGATGCTGCTCGTGCACAAGATGCTTCAGGAACAGAAATCGAATATTGGTTAGAAGAAACAAGCGCCGACAATCCCGCACCGAGCCTTTTAGAATCTGCAGACACAGACTCCTAGTTACGGTACGCAGATGTTTTTAGGAAAGATTTTTAATCCTAAGGCAATAAAGCTCGATTTAGAAAGCGATTTTAAAGATGAGGTTTTTGAAGAACTTATAGAAGTCTTAGTTTCTTCAGAACCCTCATTGAATAGAAATGAAATACTTTTCGCTTTGCAAGAAAGAGAGCGTTTGATGAGTACTGGTATAAAAAAAGGTGTTGCCCTGCCACATTGTAAAATAAAGGGCATTCAGGGAGTGCGAGGCGCAATCGGTGTTTCCCAAAAGGGTATAGAGTACAATGCACTCGATTTAAATCCTGTTCACCTCGTTTTTATGATTGTTGCCTCAAGTGAGGATAGCCTTGGTTATTTGCAGGTCCTAAAGCAATTAGCACTCATACTCAATGAACGTGCATTTTTACAAGGGATATTGGAACAAAATACGGCTGTTGATGTTCACGAACTTATAAAATCATACGAAAAAAAAATGGCTGAAAAGAAGATAATTTAGGGGGATCATAATGGCTGGTGCCGATGTTATAAGTCATCTTATTGAAATTGAAAAAAGGGCGGCTGAATTTATGCATCAAGCGCACGTAGAAGCTGACGCACGTTTAACAAAGGCACGAACCGAGGTTGATTCGCAATTTAAGGAAGCTTATGAAAAGCTTATGAAAGAGCTTGAAGCTGACTATACTAAAAAAAGTATTGCCCTTAAAGAACAATACGAAAAAGATTTTAACGACTTTGTTCGTGAAATTACTGAAACTCCACAAGATACAGAAGCACTTCGCACCTTGTTTTTAGAATTACTGGATAAAAGGTTAATAAGGTAGATATGGATAAGTCGGCGGCACATGCCTTTGTTTTTGCAAAGGCTTCTGGGATGCTTTCTAAATCTTTTGTCGGGAATCGCTTTTTAAGTATATTTCAAGAAAAAAAACTACAAGACTTGTGGAAACTTCTTTTTGAAGATGAAGTGCCTCTTCTGCCCGAATATCTTTTGGCACAAACAATCGAAAAAAAAGCTGAGGAAGTCTTTGTTTCCGATTTTACACAGCTTTTGTCCTATTATGCAAAACCCGACCCTGTCCTCGTCCAGCTTTTACAAGTATATGAATACAATAATCTCAAGCTTATTTCATCCGCTTTAATGAACAATAAAACGCAGATGCCCGAGATTATTGACTTGCAGTCTTTTTCCATCCTTGATTATAGTAAGTGGCCAGATATAAAAAAAATGACAGAAAATACTGTTTTTGCTTGGTATGATACTATTCCCAAGGTAAAAGAGCTTAAAACGAGAGACCATGCACTGGATGTACAGTATATTCGAAGTTTATGGGCTTCTGTACAGCGTCTACCTGCTGCAGAGCGTGCACCGGTACAAGCTTTTATCAAAGAAGATATCGTTATACAAAATATTCTTTGGGCTCTTCGCTTAAAGTATTATTATGGCTATGATGCCGAAGCTATTATACCTTTTTTGGCAGGCTTAAAAGATAATCCTGATGAAAAAGATATTTTAGCAGGACCTGCTGTACAAATTTTAGATAAGGAAATAGATTCTTTTGCTGATTGGAAAGATTGGGAATATAAGCGTTTTCTCAATCGCCATGAACCAGATGAAATATGGTCTATCGATCCAAAGTGGGTCGCACAAGCGGCGGAAGGCTATTTGACAAAAAAAGCCTTGAAGAATTTTCGAAAATATCCGTTTACGGCGATGGTTTTAGTGTGTTGGTTTAAAGTAAAGCAAGCAGAAGTTTCCTATGTGCGGACAGCGGTGCAAGCTTTGCGTTTAAATGTGAGTGGAGAAGAACTTTCTGAGTATATGACTTAGCCAGAGGAGGACGTATGGCACGAACAGTATCTATGCAGCTCATAGAATTGATGATTCACAAACGAGACATTAGTTTTGTATTAGAATACTTGGGGAAAAAAGGTGATTTTCAGTTTCAATCACATATTGATGATGAAAAAGCTGCGGAAACAAGTGAAGAATCGAGAGCTTTTGACTCCTTGCAAGATATCCGCTCTTATTTACATATAGAAGATTTAGAAACCTTTGTTGAAGGTGCAAGTCTTCCCACAGAAGGCGAAGCAGCACGCGTAAAGGAGCTGAGTGCTTCAGTTCGTGATTTACGAGAAAGGGAAATAGGGGCAAAAGAAGCGAAGCAAAGATTGGAAGAAACCTATCAAGAGGCGCTTTCTTTTTCTAACTTAAAATTACCCTATTCTGAGCTTGAATACCTTTCTTTTTTATCAATACGTATTGGAAAAATAGATCCTGCCGCTATAGATTCGCTTTCTTTTTCCCTTGGAGATAGAGGGCTCATTATTCCACTCGGTGAAGATAAAACACGTATTCTCGCAGCCGCCTCTAAAAAAGGTCGCTTTGCTCTCGATGCTGAATTAAAACGTGCTGGCTTTGTGCCTCTGGAAATTCCAGAAAACTTTCAAGGAATTCCTGATGATGTCATAGTTGGGATGAAGAAAAAATTGGATGTTGCGGCAAAAGAACTTGAAGCAATCGAAACAGAAAAACGTAACTTTGCTCAACTACATACTGATGAAATCTATACATTGTTAAGCTCCTATTCTTTGGCTATGCAAGTCGCTTCTATGCAATCTCGTTTAGAGGCAACACAATATGTCTATCGTATAACAGGTTGGATACCCAAAAGTCATATGCGTGGCTTTACGAGTGATTTAGACAATCTTTCCGAGGGGCGAATTGCAATACGGCAATATCAACCTGAAGAGGTTCCGTCTGTTCGTGCTGGGCAAGAAAAGGTGCCGGTAAAGCTACAACATGGTAAGTTTGTTTCAGCCTTTGAGAGAATGGTTTTTAGCTATGGCGCTCCTTTATACGGAACTATAGATCCAACTCCGCTCGTTGCCTTTTTCTTTACTATTTTGTTTGGAATTATGTTCGGCGATGCGGGCCAGGGACTTGTGTTTCTTTTAATTGGTATCCTAATGACAGTAGGGGTAATAAAAAAATTCCCCGTAGATCCAAAGTTTGGGGCTATTTTTATAGCGATAGGTTGTAGTAGTACTATTATGGGGCTACTTACAGGAGAATTTTTTGCAAATGAGCATGTACTTATTCCCTTTGGGCGGTTTGTTACCGGGCTCTTTGGTGAAAGCCAAGACAGAGTCTTAGATCTCATGCCCGCAGCTGATTCCCTCGATAAGCTCTTTTATTTCTTTTTGTTTACCATAGCGAATGGCTTTATTATAAATTCCATAGGTTTAATAATAAATATTGTCAATAATTTTTTACTCAAAAAACCTGAAAAAGCTGTTTTTGGTAAAACAGGTATGTTTGGCTTGCTTTTTTACTGGTACATTGCCTTTGTTATTATTCGGATCTTTGCTTTTAAGTCGACTTTTATGCTCTACGATTGGATAGCTATAGGAATCACTCTTTTTGGTGTCTTTTTTGCTCATCCTCTTGAAAGGCTTTTTACAAAGCAAAAACCCATTTTCCCATTAGGAATTGGAACAGCGATAATCGAAGGGCTTGTTGAAATACTCGAAGTACTTTCCAGTTATCTTTCTAACTCGGTGAGTTTTTTACGTGTGGGCGCCTTTGCACTTGCTCACGCGGTTTTGGGTTATATCATTTTTTCCATGACTGCCTTGGTACAATCGAGCGGAACGCTATTTGGAATAGTTGGCGGTGTTTTGGTTTCGATTGTTGGAAACCTCATTGTTATTGTTTTGGAAGGTATGATTGTCGCCATTCAAGTTGTTCGATTGCAATACTATGAATTCTTTTCAAAGTTCTTTAGTGAAGCGGGAAGAGAATTTGAACCCTTTGTCTTTGTCTACAAAGGTGCAAAAGGATAGATAAGGCGAAAGCCTTTATATAAATGTTTGCGTTGCAAACCTGCTAATATTATCGTACTTCTGTATCTAAGGTGAAGTACAAAGATGGAGTAAAAATGAAAAAGAAAATTGCAGTTTTAATGTTCTGTATGCTCCTGCTTTCAAGCGCTATGCTTTTTGCTGAAGCAGAAACAGTTCAAAACGTAACAGATTTTTCTTGGGTGAAATACCTCGCCGCAGCCCTTGCAGTTGGTTTTGCTTGTGTCGCTGGTGGCATGGCTGTTGCGAAAATCGGTGCAGCTGCTATGGGTGCTATGAGTGAAAATGCAGAACTTTCTGGTAAAGCGCTTCCCTTCGTTGGGCTTGCAGAAGGTATTTGTTTGTGGGGCTTCCTTGTTGGACTTCTCATTCTTATTCTGTAGTTAAAACGGAAATACCGAGTGCAATATTTTTTTATTGGCGAAAGAGAACTTGTTTTAGCTTTTTCTCTTGTTGGTGTTGCTGGTGAAACTGTCTCAAATCGAACCGAGATGCTCGAAGTCTTTGAACGACTTACGGGCAAAGGTTCGAGAGACTTGCATGCACCTGTTTTGAGCGAAAGGCCGAAAATTCTTATTTTAACAGAAGAGGCTGCCTCAATGATTGAAGACGAAATTCGTCAGTGGCAAATGAAGGGCTCATTTCCCCTCATTGTAGAAATACCTGGTCTCCACGGACATATCGAAGGGAAAAAATCCCTTACCGATGCAATTCGTGAAGCGATTGGTATACATATTTAGGATGGTGATAAATGGAAGAACTGAGATCTACCGAATTACTGGATAAAGAAATACTCGAAGATGCCAGAGTGAAGGCTGAGCATATTTTACAGTCTGCTGATAAAGAAGCAGAAAAAATTCTTTCTTCTGTATCACAAAAAATTGATGCTTTAAGACAAGAAAAAGAACTTGTTTTTCAAAATAAATTAGCGTATTTCAAAAAAGACCTCGATGCAAAAATTCCTTTAAAAAAACAACGTTTTAAGGTTTCTTTCCAAACAGAAAGTGTCCGAAAGCAAATGTACACACATATTATGTCTCTCCCTTTGGAAGAAAAAAACAAGGTCTATGAATCTATGCTTCGTTCATATAGCGATGTTATTGCTGAACCGTCTTTTATCGTAAAGGAATGCTATTATGACAAGGATGCACTTGTGAGCATCGTTACAAATGTGTTTGGAAAAAAAAGTATAGATATAGAAAGTTTAAAAGTCTGTGAAACAGGCATATTACATAAAAATTCCGTAGAAGGATATAAACCTGAAGGCTTTGTTTTAGAAGCGAAAGATGGCTCCATTGTCTGTCGGGTTATGCTTGAAGAGCTTATAGAAGGCTTAATCGATACCTATTCCTTTGAATTAGTCGATGCCTTGTTTTCAGGGAGGCTTCCAGAATGATTGAAGGTAAAATTACGAGAATATCTGGCCCCATTGTATATGCGAGTGGTTTAGATAGTTGTGGCTTATATGATGTTGTAGATGTAGGGGAAGCAAAACTTATCGGGGAAGTAATACGCCAAAATAAGGGTCTTGCAACCGTTCAAGTATACGAAGATACAACTGGTATGCGTGTTGGCGAAAAAGTTGTTAGTCAACAAAGAGCGCTTTCTGTACACTTAGGTCCAGGACTTATTGGAACTATTTATGATGGTATTCAACGACCTTTAAAAGAAATGTATGAAAAAAGCGGCGCTTTTTTACTTCCAGGAGAGCGCCTTGAGGCCCTTGATACGGAAAAGAAATGGACATTTAACCCAAACGATGACTTAAAAACAGAGATAGATGGCAGTGGAAAAACACTGTATAAAATAGAAGCGGGCATGAGCATTGGTTTTGTGCAGGAAACGTCTTCAGTAAAACATAGTATTATGGTTCCGCCCTTTATTCGAGGAAAACGCCTTGTTTCCTTTTCTCCACAAGGGGACTATAGCATAAACGAGACAATAGCAAAAACCGAACTAGGGGAGGAAATCAAGCTCGCCCATTATTGGCCAGTGCGAAAACCCCGACCCTTTGCAGAAAAACTGATGGTTTCAGAGCCATTGATTACAGGACAAAGAATTATAGATGTCTTTTTTCCGCTTTCGAAAGGCGGAACTGCAGCAATTCCCGGCGGCTTTGGTACGGGAAAAACTATGACACAGCACGCTATCGCAAAGTGGTGTGATGCAGACATTATTGTCTACATAGGTTGTGGTGAGCGGGGCAATGAGATGACCGATGTGCTTACCGAGTTTCCCTCCCTCATTGACCCGCGAACCGGGCGATCACTTATGGAGCGGACAATTCTCATTGCAAACACCTCGAATATGCCCGTTGCTGCTCGTGAAGTTTCCTTGTACTCGGGTATAACCCTGGCAGAATACTACCGCGACATGGGACTCGCTGTTGCGATTATGGCTGACTCAACGAGCCGTTGGGCAGAGGCACTTCGTGAACTTTCAGGGCGTATGGAAGAAATGCCTGCTGAAGAAGGCTTTCCGGCATATTTGCCTACACGTCTTGCAGAGTTTTACGAAAGAGCAGGTCGTATTATCAGTCTTAGTAAAAAAGAAGGATCTGTTTCTATTATCGGTGCAGTTTCTCCTCCTGGAGGGGACTTTTCAGAGCCGGTAACACAACATACAAAACGCTTTATTCGATGCTTTTGGGCACTCGATCGCGACTTGGCAAATGCACGGCATTATCCTGCAATCGGATGGATTGAATCCTACTCCGAATACGCAGAGGAAGTGCGCTCCTGGTGGGATAACCTTGACCCACGCTGGGCAGAGATTCGCGGAAAAGCTCTTGATTTACTCAAGCGAGAAGAGCGATTGCAACAGATTGTGCGCCTCATCGGCCCCGATGCACTTCCCGATTCTGAGCGTTTAGTACTCATTGTTTCAGAAATGATAAAAAATGGCTTTTTGCAGCAAAATGCTTTTGATGACATTGACGTTTTTTCCGTTCCTGAAAAACAAATACTCATTATCGATTTAATGATGCAGTTTTACGAGCGAAGTGCTGCCCTCATAAAAAATGGCTCGCCCTTGCTAAAAATAAGCGCTCTTTCGATACGAGAAGATATTATTCGTATAAAAACATCTGTGCCAAATGATGCTCTTGATGAAATAACGAAGGTGCGAATGAAGATGGATGAAGAATTTTCGACAATTGAGCATATTTACCGTAAGGCGGTGATTTAATGAAAGGTATAGAATATAAGGGTCTAAAAACAGTTGACGGACCAATTGTTATTGTAAAGCGTAGCGAAAATAGCTTTTTTGGTGAAATAGTTTATGTGCGAGACCGACTTGGTGAAAAAAAGACGGGACGAATTATCGACATTTCTGAAGATATGGCTGTTGTACAAGTGTTTGGTTCGACGAATGGCTTAGACCTCGATGAAACAAGTATAGAGTTTTTAGAAGAACCCATGGAGTTGCGTGTCGGGGAGGGCTTACTCGGTCGTGTTTTTAACGGACTTGGAAAACCCATCGACGGCTACGATGAGATTATTTCATCGACAAAGCGCAATGTAAACGGCTTGCCTTTAAATCCCTATGCACGGGAATATCCGAGGGATTTTATTCAAACGGGAGTGAGCTCCATCGATGGAATGAACACCCTTATTCGTGGGCAAAAACTTCCCATTTTTTCTGGAAACGGCTTGCCACACAATAGACTTGCAGCACAGATTATTCGCCAAGCAAAAATTTTAAGTGCAGATGAAGAATTTGTAATGGTTTTTGCTGGCATGGGAATTAAGTACGACGTTGCACGCTTTTTTGTCGACACCTTTGAGCAATCGGGCGTTTTATCTCGTGTTGTACTTTTTCAATCCCTCGCCGATGCTCCTTCGATTGAGCGTATTATTACGCCTCGTTGTGCGCTGACCGCCGCAGAATATCTAGCCTTTGAAAAAAACATGCACGTCCTCGTTGTTATGACCGATATGACAAACTACTGTGAAGCACTTCGAGAAATTTCAACGACACGAGGAGAAGTTCCTGGCAGAAAAGGCTATCCTGGCTACTTGTATTCGGATTTAGCTGAACTATATGAGCGGGCAGGAAAGATCAAGGGCTCAAGTGGTTCTATCACACAAATTCCTATTTTAACCATGCCCAATGATGATATTTCTCATCCCATTCCTGACCTTACTGGTTATATCACTGAAGGACAAATTGTATTAGATAGGGAAATGTATCAAAAAGGTATTTATCCGCCTGTTGCGGGACTTCCGAGCTTATCTCGTCTTATGAAAGACGGTATAGGAGAAGGAATGACGCGAGATGACCACAAGGATGTTTCAAGTCAGCTTTTTGCTGCCTATTCTAAGGTAAAATCGATTCGTAACCTTGCTGCGATTATTGGGGAGGAAGAATTATCGCCTCTCGATAAGCAGTACTTAGACTTTGGGAACAAGCTTGAAATGGAGTTTTTCTCTCAAAAAGAAGAAGAAGATCGAAGTATAGCCGAAACGCTTGATGCTGGTTGGCAGATGCTTTCCTTACTTCCACGTTCAGAGCTTTATAGGATTGATAAAAAACTGATAGATAAATACTTGGGACCAGAGCAGCTTTCCTAAAACAAAGCATTAGTTTACCTGAGATTTTTATAAACCTAAAAAAGAATAAAAATATTTTTTAAAAGGTTTTAATAAAAAGCGTAGTATGGTATACTTTTTTAAGAGGCATAGGTATGGCACGACTAAATATTGCACCGACAAAATCAAATCTTCTCGTTATGAATGAACAGCTTGCTATTTCACAAGATGGATACGAACTGCTCGAACAAAAACGAGAAATTTTGGTTATGGAATTGATGCGTATGGTTGAGCAAGTAAAGTTGCTTGAGCAAAGAATCAATGCCCAAGTTGAAAAAGCCTTTCCTGCTTTGCGAAAAATGCTCCTTGTTACCGGTGTTGATACCGTTGAGCGATTATCGCAAGCAGTTCAGTACGATTTTCAAATCCATGAAAAAGAAATGTCAGCTGGTGGCATGAGTTTTTCTTCTGTTTCTGTTGCCCTACCTAAGCGTGAATTGTTTTATTCTTTTGTCGATTCATTTGCTGAAACCGATGCTGTTATGGCTGAATTTTTTGAATTGTTAAAGTTGCTTACAGAAATGGCTTCGATTCGAACGATAGCCTGGCGCCTTGCAACTGAGGTAAAAAAAACACAAAGGCGGGTAAATGCCTTGGAAAAAATGGTTATTCCGCAAACGAAGGAAACAAAGGAATATATAGAAACTGTTTTGGAAGAACGAGAGCGTGAGAGCATCTTTGTCTTAAAAGCGCTTAAGTCAAAGCATGGGCGCTCATAGGACAAGGTCTCTATTTGTTGCTATACGCGTAGAAAAGAAAAATCTCGAAGAAAATGTCTTTTCTGCATGTACAAAGGAGTAGTATAGTGAAACATTTATTTGAAAATGTACTTATTGTCATTAATGACTCAAATGCCTCTATACAAGCTGC
>JAAZLA010000169.1 GCA_012799545.1 Treponema sp. | reverse complement strand
TTGGATACTTCTTACTCTAATCACTTTTGGCATAGCAAATATTTTTGTTTCACCCTATATGGATACCGCAGCAACAAAACTCTATCTTCACTTAAAAGAAAACGCTGTGCAAGCAAGCCTTATCGATACAAATACAGATGAAAAAGAATCAAGCGAAGAGGTAAACGAAGAACAAAAAGATGAAGGTGAAGCGAAAAACGAAACGGAAGTATAAATGACAATAAAAGAACAAAATCCAAAAACAAAAAAGAAAAACAGCGGTCTTATAATCTTGGGGTTTATTGTGGTCCTTGGAATTATTTTTGCAATAAGCCAATGCCAAACCGGAATAAAAGAAATTACAACCCAAAAAACAAGTTCTAACCGAAGTGCTTTTTGGGTAAACCTCTATAAACCAGATTCAATAGCAATATTAGAAATAAATGGCACCATAGAAGAAGCGAACGCAAGTTATAACCAAGCTTGGCTTTTAGAAACTCTAGAAAATCTAAAAAACGATAAAAAAAACAAAGCGCTCATTCTAGAAATAGATTCCCCTGGTGGAGCCGTCTATCAAGCAGATGAACTCTATCTCGCCCTCAAAGACTATGCAAAAGAAAAACCTCTCTATGCCTATTTTAAAAGCATGGCAGCCTCAGGCGGCTATTATATAGCATGTGCTGCGGAAAAGATTTATGCAAACCGAAACACACTTACTGGCTCAATTGGCGTTGTCAGCGGAATGTCCTTCGATATTACCGAGATGCTTGACAAGCTTGGTATAAAAATGACAACTGTTCACTCTGGAAAGAATAAAAACATGCTCAATCTAAATGAACCCTTTACAGAAGAACAAAGGGCAATCATGCAAAGCGTATCAGATGAATGTTACGAGCAGTTCACAGGAATCGTCGCTGAAGCACGAAACTTAGATATAGCTTTTGTAAAAAAACTTGCAGACGGACGTATTTATACCGCAAAACAAGCCCTTGAAGCGGAATTGATAGATGGCATTAGTCTTTTCGAGGAGGCACTCGAGGAATTAAAATCGACCTACGCTTTTGATCCATATATCCATACAGAACGATTGTCCTATCAAAAGAAAAAAACAGTCTGGGAATCGATGTTCGATATTAAAGCTCTTTTATCAGGACGGAAAACTGAAGCTGAAATCATTTTACAAATACTTGAACCGCCAGTCGCATTCCCTGCATATTATTACGCACCCTAATAAAAAAAACAGTCAAGATTTTTTTCTTGACTGTTTTTTTTCAGCTGAAGACAGCTAATCTTCTAAATGCAAGCGCTTTTTAATACGATTTGCAATTTCTACTAAATTAAGCGGTTTCTTAAAAAACTCAACCGCTCCCATTTCTTTTACTTCTTTTTCTAAATCTTCATCTTCCAAGGCTGTGATTACACAAACAATCGGTTTACCATATTCTTCAGAATTATATATTTTTTTGCATACTTCAAAACCATCGACTCCTGGCAAATCAAGATCGAGCAAAACACATTTTGGTTTTTTATCGACAAGTTGCACACCTGCTTCAAAGCCATCAAAGGCTTGATACACAACAATCTTTTCATGGGCTTTTTCTAGAAACTTTGCTATAACAGAGTTTAAACCCTTGTCATCATCGACAATGAGCACCGATGCTTGTTTTGCAGAACCTTGTTCGTATAAGTCCAAAACATCTTGAGGAATCCGCATATTGCGTTTTCGCATAAAATCAATCAAATCGTCTAAATACACCCGAAATTGACCACCGGGAGTTGTAAATGCTTTTAAGTGTTCACCGCGTATCCAATTTATTGCGGTTTGATTTACTACTCCACAAATTTTTGCCACTTCCAAAGCTGAATATACGATATGTATTTGTGAATCTTTTGCCATAATGCTCCTCTATACCTTAGCGTTTCAATCATCATAACACAAAAATTGAAATTCAGTAAGTCTTTTTTCAATTTATAACAAGGTATTTATGACTTTTAAAGGGAAGCCATAATACATACATTTTTTTATAATCTTATCTCGATCAAAACCTTTAGAAATATACGAATCTATCAGATCGCGAAGTATTTCCTCTTCATCTACATCTTCAAAAGCGGTATCGAGAGCCTGTTTTGCGGTCTGAGAGCTAATACTTCTCAACAAAAGCTCTTGATAGAGCTTCGTGCGACTCTCTTTTTTACTCCGCATACGCTGGCGCAACCAAGCTTCCGAAAAACGCAGGTCCGATAAATGCCCCTCGCATTCTAAAAAATCTAAAACCTCATTAATATACGAAATGCGAAATTTTTTTTTGAGCAATTTTTGAAAAAGTAAAAAGCGTGATTGCTCGCTTCTATTTAATAAACCCATTGCATAGCGTTCAGCAAGATAGGCTTCACTTGCATCGAGTAAAAGCAGGCTTTGTTCTTCCGTTAGACAAAAAGAAGTTTTTTCACCTTTTTCTCTATCTTCAAAGAAAACAGTCTCAAACTCTTCAAGGAGTTTTTCAAAATTTTCTATACCGAAATACCAATCGCGCACAAAAAAAACAGGTCCTGCTGTGGGATGTATCTTATACAACCCTGAAAGAACCTGTTTTATACCTTGAATGCAAATTGTATTTTTTGAATCTTCCAATTGCTCTTCTAAAATACTAACGTTTGCTAAATTGGAATCGCTTTCGTGCACCAGGTCGACCGTATTTTTTTCTTTCGACCATTCGTGAGTCACGAGTTAAAAAGCCATTTGCCTTTAAAGCGCTGTAGTTTTCTTGATCAACTTGAGATAAGGCGCGTGAAATGCCATGTAAGCAAGCACCAGCTTGTCCGTTTAATCCACCGCCAGAAACGGTAATAACAAGGTCGTATTTATTTTCACTTGCAGTTACCATCAAAGGTTGTCGTACCACTTGTATTTGTTCTGCTGTTGCAAAATAATCTTGAATATCTTTGTCGTTGATAGTAACTTTTCCTGAACCGTCGCGAACGTATACTCGTGCAACAGCTGTTTTTCTTCTTCCAGTACCAATACCAATATTTTTAACCATGATTTCTCCTATCTTTTCCTTTATACTTCTAAGGCTTGTGGGTTTTGTGCTTCATGTGGGTGTTCACTTCCGGCATACACTTTCACATTGGTAAGCATTCTGCGACCAAGTCTTCCCTTTGGAAGCATTCCCTTAATAGCGAGCATGAGAGGTTCAGTAGGATGCCTTTCAAGTTTTTCTTCAAAGGTAAAAGTTTTTAAGCCACCAACATAGCCTGTATGATGATGATACAACTTGCCTGTTTTTTTAGAACCAGTTACAGCTACCTTTTCGGCATTTATAATCACTATATAATCACCCATCTCTTGATTGGGCGTAAAAGTTGGTTTTTGTTTTCCACGGAGCATAAGCGCTGCCTTTGCCGCAACCCTTCCCAATGGTTTTTCTGATGCGTCTATGAGGTACCAGTTACGTACCGCATCTTTTTCATTTACAAAAATTGTTTTCATTACATTACCTTATAAAATCATTTTTAAAGCATACAGTGAGCATCTTTGTAGCTTTTTTGGTTTATCTGTTATAAAAGTGAGCAAACTTTCTAACAGTCTAAACGCAGATATACGGGTTGAGATAGTATACTTTTTTTTATGAGAAAAAGTCAAGTAGAAAATGCTTTTTTATTCTTTTGCGCGTGATTGCTCTTCTTCTTTTTTTGCTTCTCTTTTATCGCGAATATCAGCAATACCGACAAAGATTGCAATGAGACCGATAAAGGCTGCAAGAACAGGGCTGCCTCCCTTTAGAAAGGCAATAATATCGCTACCCCAGCCAAGGCCAAAGGGTAAGGCAGCTAAAACAGTGAAAGCTATAAAAATAAACCCAATAATCATTGAAACCATTACAATTCCCCCTAGTGATTCTATTATACCGCATACTCTCTTTTTTTTCTAGCTTTTTTTTTCATAGCAAGGCTACAAGAAATTTGTGTATCGTCTATGTATTTTATTGATTTTTTTAGATTTTCTTCTATACTTTTCTATACCCTAGCAATTGACTAAGCGATAAGAAAAGAGTATTATAAAGGAAATGTTAGCCTAGGTTAACATTCTCTGTTTGTATAAAATAGAGTACTAGAATATTTTTCTTAATAAGCGCAGATGCTTTAGGAGACAGACTATATGAGATTATCGCGATTGGAGCCTGGAAAACAGGCTGTAATTAAAAGCGTTGCAGGAGAAGGCGCTTTACGACGGCACCTTCTCGACATGGGCTTAACGCCAAACACTGAAGTCTTTGTACGAAAGGTAGCTCCAATGGGAGACCCCATCGAGCTTTGTTTACGAGGCTATGAATTAACATTGCGTCTTTCAGAAGCTGAGCTAATATCGGTCGAACCAAAAGAAAGCTTTGTCTTTTGCTCTGGCTCTTGCTCGAGTTGTAGCTCTCGCCATGCCCATGGATATGCGGCAGACAGCGGCAGAGGTCGCGGAGGACAGGGCAGAAGTCGAGGCTTTTTTGGACGCGGTGGAAAAGGCAGAGATCGTGGAAGGGGATTTTCTTTATTTGCTAAAAGAGGTACTGAAGAATGAAGCTAAAAATTGCACTTATAGGAAACCAAAATGCCGGAAAGACAACTCTTTTTAATCAACTCACTGGAAGTCGCCAACATGTGGGAAATTTTCCCGGTGTAACGGTCGAAAAAAAGTCGGGTATCATAAAAAAGCAATACACACATGTATTCAATACCCATGCACGTGTTGGGCAACCGGTAACGGGAGAAGAAGTCCATAACGAAAAACTTTTGCAAATACCGCGAAATCTGGAAGTAGAGCTTGTCGACTTACCTGGTATTTATTCGCTCTCACCCTACACGCCCGAAGAGCGCGTTACAAGGGATTTTTTAATTCGCGAAAAACCCGATGCTATTATCAATATCCTCGATGCCACAAATATCGAGCGAAACCTTTACTTGAGTTTGCAGGTTATGGAAATGCACATTCCCATGGTAATAGCACTCAATATGATGGACGAGGTGAGAAAGGCTGGAAACTCAATTGATATCGATCGTTTATCAAAGGATTTACATCTCGATATTGTACCTATTGTGGCAAATAAAACCGAGGGTGTTTCTGAGCTGGTACAAAGAACTATCTCTGAGGCTATTTCAAAGCATAAACCACAAAAAATAGATTTTTGTACCGGTCCTGTTCACAAGGCGATACACTCCGTAGCCCATCTTATAGAAAATATTGCTGAAAAACATAGTTTTCCCCTACGCTTTGCTTCGACAAAACTCGTCGAGGGTGATGAAATTATCGCAGAAGCACTTCATTTAGGCGAAAATGACAAAATGATTATACAAAATATCGTAGACGATATGGAAAAAGCCCTCGAAACTGACCGAGAAGCAGCCCTTGCTGATATGCGCTATGAATTTATAGCCGGGGTGAGCCAAAAATCGGTGCATCGTAAGGGTGATACGATAGAACAAATGCGCTCGGTAAAAATAGACCGAGTGCTCACCCACCCCATCTTTGCCATACCTATTTTTGTAGGGATTATGTCTCTTATCTTTTGGGTAACCTTTGGCATTATAGGAGCAAGTTTAAGCGAATGGTTCGAGGCCTTTATCGAATGGATAACGAGTATTGTCGATTCGGGGCTAACTGCCTTTGGCTTAGCAGCGGTGCCGCATTCCCTCATCATAGATGGGGCATTTGCAGGGATAGGGAGCGTTCTTTCCTTTATGCCCACTATCCTCGTGCTCTTTTTCTTCCTCTCCTTACTGGAAGATTCGGGTTATATGGCACGTGTCGCCTTTGTCATGGACGGACTCTTGCGCAAACTCGGGCTTTCTGGAAAATCAATTGTTCCCATGCTCATCGGATTTGGTTGTACGGTTCCTGCTGTTATGGCGACACGAACACTCTCGAGCCGTCGAGATAAACTTTTGACGATATTTATTACACCCTTTATGTCTTGTAGCGCAAAACTGCCCGTCTACGCCCTTTTTACGCAAGTTTTTTTCCCAAAATATGCTGCCCTCGTTATGATTGGACTCTATATCGGCGGAATGGTCGTAGCGATTATCTCTGCACTTCTCTTGCGAAACACCTTCTTTCGGGGAAAACCCGTTCCCTTTGTAATGGAATTGCCTGCCTATCGTATGCCTACAATGAAAACAATGGGCTTACATATTTGGGAAAAGGCAAGGGATTTTATCCAAAGAGCTTTCACAGTTATCTTTATGGCAACCTTGGTAATTTGGTTTTTTCAAACCTTCGATATAGGGCTCAATGTCGTGGAAAATTCTGCAGATAGTATCTTGGCACAGTTAGGCTCTTTTATGGTGCCCATCTTCAAACCGCTTGGTCTCGATGACTGGCGACTTTCCACCGCTCTTGTTACCGGCTTAACCGCAAAAGAGGCAGTCGTGAGCACCCTTGCCGTGCTCTTTGGAAGCGAGGCAGGCTTAGAAACCGCCCTTTCATCGGTGCTCAGTGTTCCAAGCGCCATGGCTTTTTTGGTTTTTATCTTATTATACATGCCTTGTTTTGCAACCCTTGCTGTTACAAAACGAGAAATCGGCACACGAGGCGCCATCGCTGCGGCAAGCTTTCAAACGCTCACCGCTTGGATAGTAGCCCTGGGCATATATAGATTATTTTTGCTTTTCTTTTAGAACAATGCAGCCTGTTTAGGGCTTATCTACCACAGCATTGTTTATATTTTTTACCGCTCCCACAAGGACAAGGGTCATTTCGACCCACCTTGGGGCCGGAGCGCACAACAGTAATGCTATCGCCTTGTCGTTTTGAAGCCATGGGGCTCGCAGCAGCAGCTTGTCGAGCCTGCATGCCATCAAAGGACTGCATTGCGTTATGCTGGGCATTCATCTGCATCTTTCGTGAGGTTCTATGGCTGGTATCCTCAGTTTGCACCCGTACCTTGAAAACACGGCTTGCTATTTCGAGACGAATTGCATCGAGCATATCGTAGAAAATATTGAAACCATCTATTTTGTACTCGGTAAGTGGATTTTTTGAGCCATAAGAGCGCAAATACACCGCTTCTCGAAGTGCTTCCAATTGTTCAAGGTGATCGAGCCATCGCCTATCGATTGCTTGCACGTATTGATAGCGAATAAACATATTGAGATTTTCTTTACCGGCAAGCGCTTCTTTGTAGTTTAAGTCTCTTTCAAAATACGAAAGCATTGCATTGTAGACATCGCTTGTTTCGTCTTGGCTTTTTAATTGAAAATTAAAATGGTCTTTGAGGTTTTCTTGTAGGTGAGAAAAGGCTGTTGCCATATCTCGGCGACTCATTGTTTTGAAGGTGTTTGCATATTCTTCTGAAACTTCTTCCGCCGTTGTCATAACACGAGAGCGTAAGTTATCGTCGTTTAAGATGGCATCTCTTTGGGCATAGATATAATTTCTCTGCTCGTTTAAAACATCATCGTAGTCAAGCAAGTGTTTACGAATTTCAAAGTTACGCAGTTCAACCTTTGTTTGTGCTTTTTCTATGCCCTTTGTAAGCCAGGGATGGAAAATAGCCTCGCCATCGGGCATGCCGATTCGCTTCATCATGGTTTTCATACGCTCACCACCAAAAAGACGCATGAGGTCGTCATCCATGGAGATAAAAAACTTAGAGCGACCTGGGTCACCTTGCCGTCCAGAGCGTCCGCGAAGCTGGTTGTCAATTCGCCTACTTTCATGGCGCTCCGTTCCTATAACATAAAGCCCACCTGCAGCCTTTACTTCTTCGTAGTCTTTTTTCCAGGACTCTTTTTCTTTTGCAAGGACTTGTGCAAAAACCTCTGCACTCGCCTCTGTACCCGCTTTTTTTCTCGCCCTAAACTCCGCATTTCCACCAAGTTTAATATCGGTACCACGTCCTGCCATATTTGTTGCTATGGTAACGGAGCCCTTCGCACCAGCTTCTGCAATGATGAGCGCTTCTCGAGCATGGTTTTTTGCGTTTAAAACTTCATGACGAATACCTTTTTTGGTTAATAAGGCAGAAAGCAACTCAGATTTTTCAATAGAAACGGTTCCAACAAGGATGGGTTGCCCCTTTGCATGGCATTCTTTTATCTCTTTTGCTATCGCTTCCCATTTATCGTGTTCGTTTAAGTAAACCTCGTCATTATCGTCTATACGAGCGATGGGTTTATTTGTCGGGATAACAACAACGTCGAGTTTGTAAATCTTGGAAAATTCAACCGCTTCGGTATCAGCTGTTCCCGTCATACCAGAGAGTTTTTCGTACATTCTAAAAAAGTTTTGAAAGGTAATCGTTGCAAGAGTTCTATTTCGCTGGGCAATGCGGATTTTCTCTTTTGCCTCAATTGCTTGATGCAAACCATCGCCATAACGCCGACCTTCGAGGATACGTCCGGTAAATTCGTCAACGATTTGCACCTGTCCTTCTTTTACCACATAGTCAACATCGTTTTTATATAGCTTATGGGCACGAACTGCCTGCGTAAAATAGTGGATATATTCAAAATTCACCTCATCAAAGAGGCTCCCTTCGATGAGGCGGTTTTTTTGTAAAATTTCTTCTATATGAAGCATTCCTTGATCGGTAAAAGAAACCCGCTTACTTTTTTCATCTATCTTGTAGTCGCCGACAATTTCTTGCCCTTGTGCCTCATCAGGATAATCTCCCGTGACAGGGTCCTTTTCTGCTTCAACTAATTGATGTACAAACTTGTCTACTTCAAAAAATCGTGCGGTATCGTCCTCACCCTGCCCTGAAATAATGAGCGGAGTACGAGCCTCGTCGATTAAAATAGAGTCAATTTCGTCAACAATACAAAAGGCAAAACCTCTTTGCACTTTTTGGTCAACGGATACTTGCATGTTGTCGCGAAGATAGTCAAAACCGAATTCGTTATTCGTTCCATAGGTTATATCGCAGTTATAGGCTTTTTTTCGTGCTTCATTATCGAGATTGGAAACAATAATACCGACGCTCACACCAAGGTATTCGTAAACGGGGCGCATCCATTCGGCATCACGCTCCGCAAGATAATCGTTTACCGTGACAATATGAACGCCCTTTCCTGTAAGGCTGTTTAAGTAGGCCGCAGCAACACACATGAGGGTTTTTCCCTCACCTGTTTTCATTTCGACGATTTTTCCAGAGTTGAGCACAATGGAGCCCATGAGCTGGACGTCATAAGGACGCTCGCCTAAAACACGCTTTGAAGCTTCCCGAGAAAGCGCATAGGCCTTGGGAAGTAATTCTTCGAGCTTTGTGCCAGAGGCAATACTTTTTTTAAAAGACGCTGTTGTTTCTAAAAAAGCTTCTTTTGAAAGAGCTGAAGCCCAAGCTTCCTCGGCATTTATCTTTTCAACAATGGGTACAAGACTTTTTACATCACGCTCTGTTTTGGAACCAAACAAAGCTTTCATAATAGAACTAAACATTTAAACAATGTACTCCTAAACATGAGAAAAAGCAAGAAGGGCATAAAAAAATGTCCTCATAACAGAAGCATTGGAAGAAGGTCGGGCAGAAGGCTTAGAACAAGGTTTAGAACAAGGTTTAGAAAAACTCAGACAAACCGCTCGTAGTATGAAATCTGAAGGTCTTCCTCCTGAGCAAATTAAACGTTTTACTGGTCTTTCCGAGGATGAATATTAGGATTTTAAAAACTTTCTCGAAGACGCGAACGTAGGGTCTGTGAATTCTTTTCTGTAAATTCAGGCTGTGATAAAAAAGATTAATGCGAGTGTACTCGCCTACAACTAACAGTTGCAGTTTATATTTCAAATATAAAAGATATTTCGATTTTCATCAAGAGTTTAAAATTTAAAGCCAGTTTTTCTATGAGAAAGCTGGCTTATTTCTTTGAGACTATTTATTCTGGTAGACGACCTTCGTACATTATACACATTTCGCCATAGGCTGGTCCCCAGTTTTTAACTGCCTGTGTCCATTTTTTTGTTACTTCAAAAGTTGCTAGATACAGGGCTTTCAGCAAAGCTTGGCTACTTGGAAAAACGCTGCGCTGGCGGTTCAATTTACGATAACAGGAATTCAGACTTTCAATAGCATTCGTTGTATAAATAATTTTTCTGACATCTTTAGAAAACTTGAAAATGGGGCTTATAACATCCCAGTTATTATACCAGCGTTTTAAGGCATTAGGATATTTTACAGACCATTTTTCATAAACATGGTCGAGAGCCTTCCGCCCATCATTTTCAGAAGCCGCATTATATATTGTTTTTAAATCGGTAGCAAATGCTTTCATGTCTTTTGAAGGTACATATTTCAATGTATTGCGAACCATATGAACCATACAGCGCTGATATTCGGTCTGTGGAAATGCTGCTGTAATGGCTTCTTTGATACCAGAAAGTCCATCTGCACAGATAATCATAATATCTTTAACTCCGCGATTTTTAAGCTCATTAAGCACATTGAGCCAG
>JAAZLA010000168.1 GCA_012799545.1 Treponema sp. | reverse complement strand
CATTCTTTTGGGTCGTAGCCTGGAAGTTTTTTTGTATCGGGCCAGTCGAGGAGTTTTTGAAAGACCGCTTTAAAATGCGCGCTTACCTCTTCTTCGGTTTTATTTCCAAAAAGAGTAAAATAAAAGCCTGTTCGGCAGCCCATGGGTGAAAAATCGATTACTCCAGAAACTTCATCTCGAATATATTCTGCAACAAGATGTTCGATTGTGTGCATCGCTCCCGTTGAAAGAAAGGCCTTATTTGGCTGCGTAAAACGAATATCAAACTTTGTTACAATGTCTCCGTTTGGGCCAGTATATGTTGCGGCAAGGCGAACATAGGGTGCAGTAACCGCATTGTGATCGAGATTAAAGCTTTCTACATTGTATTTTTTTTCCATAATTAATCCTCCAAAATAGATTGTACAATAAATGAAGAAATTTTAGCAGCTTCTTCTTCCTTGTATTCTCCCTTTTCAATACTTTCGTCAGCGGTGTCAGAAATGCTTCGGATAATTAAAAAAGGTATTTGGTTTACATAAGCAACGTGGGCAATAGCAGCTCCCTCCATTTCTACAGCGATTGGAGAGATTCCGTCCAAGTCGCTTACGTCGCTAATGATTCTTGCTTTTTCGCTTGTTTGATCGACAAAAAGATTTCCTGTTGCAATTCGCCCTGTGTATAAGTTGTGGACAAAATGAGCAGAAGTGTAGGCATTTTTTGCTTTTTCAATGAGCTTTGAATCAGCTGTAAACACGGACTTTTTCATCCCAGGTATAATGCAAGGTTTGTAGCCAAAGCCAGTTACCCTGAAGTCGTGGTACACTGCATCTGTTGACAAAACGACGTCTAAAACGCCCAAGTTTTTTGAAAGAGCCCCTGCTATGCCTGTATTGATTAGATGGCTTACCTTAAATTCCGAGATAAGGATTTGCGCGCAAAGAGCTGCGTTTACTGTTCCAATCCCCGATTTTACCAAAACAAGTGCAGCCTTACCTATTTCGCCTTCATAAAAGGTTAAAGAAGCTATCTGTTTTGTTTTTACCGCAGCAGTTTCTTCCATTTTTTGTAATAAAAGTGCAATTTCTACTTCCATTGCACCAATAACGCCGAATAATGTCATAATATCCCCTGTTTTGTAAAATATAGCAATATTTGCGAAAAAAATCAACAAATGTCAACAAATCGTATTGACAAAAAAAATAATTTTTTATAGTATATCAACATACAGCAAAACGTTAGAAAAGGTCGCTTTCCTCCTCCTTGAGCGGCCTTTTTATTTTTTAAATCCTTCCTTCTATTTATTTATTCTATTTTATAATGCAATTAGTGGAAAAGATTTTCTATTTCCTGCATATATATTTCTGGAGCATAAAAATACGCACCTATATGTAGGGCATCGTCTATCAAAACTTGTTTTTTGGGTTCATTTGTAAGGGCGAATAGTATTTCGCAATTTTTCACTGGCACCATGGAATCTTTTAAGCCGTGGAAAAACAAAATGGGTATAGATTTGGACCTGTTTTTATTTCGTTTTTTTAGATATTGTATGGGTGCATGTTGGAAAAAGAAAAAGCCTTGCATTAAAAAATTACTACAACTCAAGCCAAAGAGCAAGAGTTTTTTTACAAAGCTTTGGAAAAATTTGTTTGGTAAAAGACTATCGATTTGGGTTTTTAACTGTGTTTGAAAAGATGCAAAACTAGAATCTACTACGGCGAGTGCTATGTTTGCAGGAGCCTTTTTCAAGCTAAGAAGGCGCAAAACGCTTGAGGAACCCATAGAAACTCCGTGTACGATTATTTTGTGATCAATATTATATTTTTTTTGTAAAAATGCTATCCAAAGAAGGATGTCTTTTGCATCTTTGTAGCCGAAGCTTGACTTTAACTTACTTCTTCCGTGCCCTCGCATATCGATTGAAAGGACAGAAAAGCCTCTTTTATGGTATTCTTCGGCAAGATAGGCCATTCCGCGGGCGCTGTCCATGTGCCCGTGAATTAAAATAGCAGTAGCTTTTGGGTTTTTGCTATATTCCCAAAAGTCAGCATAGATTGGTTTCAAATCAAAGCTTTTTTGTTCGAGCTTTTCTATGGGATTCTCATACCATCGATTTTTTGCAGCAAGTAAGCTTGTCATAATCTTGGGATCGCGAACGTGGGCGGTAAGCTCTGTCGGCATGCCGGGCATTGCGCTTTCTTCTTCTTTGAGCTTTTCGCTTGTGTCATAGGGTTTTATTTGCGCATTTAACAAAATAAAGCCTGCACTGAGCGAAAAGGAAAAAAGAGATATAGCTAGAATGCCAATTAAAAAAAATACTATCATTGACCAATTCTAAACTATTTAAAGCTTCATTTAAAGCCTTTGTTTTTTCTCGTTTAGCTTTTGTTTGATACTAGTTTATCAAGAGATTCAGATAAGGCTTGGAAACTTTGCCTCCCAATTTCTTTGTTTTCATATTCCAATACAGCTGAAATAATAGTGAAATTATATTTTTTTAAAAGGTCAAAAATTTTTTCGTAGGGCATAATGCCTGCCATAAAAGGGAGCCATTCTTCTCGTTTTTGGCTGCTTTTTGAAAAATCGATGAGGTGCAAGATGAGATTTTTTGTTGTTTTTGCGAGTTTGTCTAATAAAAGCTCGGTATAAGCGAGGGCATCGACCGCTTCTGCAATGGGTTCAATGAACAGCCTTGGAAAATCTAAAACAGGTATGATTTTGTATTTTTTTTCTTGAGCGGCTTCTATAAGAGCAAGATAATTGTGAAAATTTTGTATAAAGGCGTCCTTGCTTTTATCTTGATAAAAATTTTCGAGGCATACAGTAAAACCATTTGTGGAATAAAACTCAATGACGGAGAGGGCATTTTCTATTGTTTCGTTTTCGTCAAAGTGAAAGACAGAGAACTTTTCTTGTCCTTGTGGAAAAAACAAGGATAAATTTGCTGCATGTATGCCATCTTTTGCATCGAGATTTAATAAAAGCGGGCTGTGGCAGATAAT
>JAAZLA010000167.1 GCA_012799545.1 Treponema sp. | reverse complement strand
TCTTCATAAGTTCTGCTAATAATCGAATCTTTAAATTGCGCTACATAGGGCTTGCCGCTATCGCCTGCTTCACCAAGGGCAGGGTCGATTGGGATTGCACCGAGGAAGGGGACTTTGTATTCTTCAGCAAGTTTTTTTCCGCCACCTTCTTTAAAAATATAGCTTACTTCATTGCAATGTGGGCAAACAAAGCCGCTCATATTTTCGACAATTCCTGTTACCGGTATCTTAACTTGTTCAGCAAATTTTATGCTCTTGCTTACATCAATCGATGCGACATCTTGCGGCGTTGTAACGATAATTGTACCGTCAGCCTTTCCCAAGAGTTGTACTACCGACAAAGGTTCATCCCCTGTACCGGGGGGACAATCGATGATGAGATAGTCGAGTTTTCCCCATGTAACATCTTTTAAAAATTGTTTGATAATGGAGTTCTTCATCGGACCGCGCCAAATAACTGGTGCATCTTCTGACTCCAGTAAAAAACCAACGGACATTACTTTAAGGTTTGGTATGCCGTCAATTAAGACAGGGTCGATACTTTCTTCGCTTCCGGTGAGCTTCGTACCAGCTAAGCCGAGCATTGTGGGAATACTTGGACCGTGAATGTCAACATCGAGGAGACCAACTTTTTTTCCTTGGAGGGCAAGACTTACGGCAAGGTTTACCGAAACAGTACTTTTCCCAACTCCGCCCTTACCTGACATAACGACGTATTTTTTTTTGACAGTGGGCATTAAGACTAAATCTATCATAGAATATCCTTTATTATTTTTTGTATAAAAGAAGTAAAGGGTTTTTCTACCTCTTCTTTTTCATACTCAATAATTGTTTTTTCTTGTAACTGCGCAAGCGTTACATTTTTATTATAGTGAATTTCACCCAAATAGGAAATCTTGTTTTTTGAACACCAGTTTTCTATCTCTCGGCTTATATCAAGATTTACTGTCGCCTTGTTTACAATGACGGCATGTGGAATCTTAAAATGTTTTACCAAGCCAGCAACTCGTTTTAAGTCGCTCATTCCAGAAAGCGTCGGCTCAGTAACAATAAGCACTTGATCAGCTCCTGTAATCGATGCAATAACAGGGCAGCCTATTCCTGGGCTTCCATCAACTATAAGATAATCAGATTTAGTTTCTTCGGCAAGGCTTTTCGCTTTTTTTCGCACCTCTGTAACAAGTTTTCCAGAATTTTCAGAACCAATATCGAGGGCAGCATGAACAAGTGGGGCAAAACGTGTTTTAGAAACAAAGAGCTTTCCGCATTTTCGCTCTGGAAAGATAATTGCTTTTTCAGGACAAAATTCGACACAAACCATACAGCCTTCGCAGTCATTTTCTCCAATAGAAAAACGGATTGGATTACTTGTAGATTTTGCCTCTGGAATTTCTGAACTCTCGATTTTTTTTATAGAATCAAAGCGACAAAGGTCGTAGCAAACTGAACAAGAAGAGCCCTTTGCACGGGAACATTTTTCTTGTTGTATGTGTGCAAAATTGCCACTTATAAATACTTCGCTTTTTTCTATCTCTGGTGAGAGGACGAGATGCATATCTGCAGCATCGACATCGCAGTCAGCCGCAACGATTTTTTTATTTTGAGACAGTGCATCAAGGAGGGCAAGACTGAGGCTTGTTTTTCCTGTTCCCCCCTTACCTGATATAACAACAATTTCTTTTAGTTTTTTTTCACTCATAATTTTACTCCTGTTGTAATAGCAGGTTTTTGAAAGATATTTTTTTTCTCAACAAGCTCTTCAATTTTTTTGTACAAGCTCGTAAAAAGCTCAATGTATTCACTCTTTGTTTCAACAATACTTTTTCCTATTGAGTAGGCTTTTGCGATATCCATGTCTTCTTTTATTTCAAGGAGGACGGGAATTTTTTCGCTTTCGCAGTATTCAAGGACGCGACTATCTCCAGCATCGCTTCGGTTTATGACAACTCCAAAGGGATAGCCAACTTGTCGAACTGTTTCAACAGCAATTTTTAAGTCATGTAAGCCAAAGGGAGTTGGTTCAGTAACGAGGA
>JAAZLA010000024.1 GCA_012799545.1 Treponema sp. | reverse complement strand
CTCGTTACAAGAAGAGTTGCTTTATTTTGATTTCGAAAACGAGTAAGCATAATGGTAGTATCAGCGGCTGCCATGTTGGCAAAGCTTCCGCTTATAACTTCAAAAGGATCTTCATCTGCCTTTTTCTTTCTAAAATGAGTTATCAAAATTATTGCCACTTTCAATTCGTCGGCAAGTTTTTTTAATTCTCCCATCCAAGCATAGTCAGACTGAAAGCTCTCGTTGTCTCTTCCCTCAGAAAACTTTCCTTTTGTGTCTATACAAACCAATTTTATATCTTCGTTTTCTTTAAGATATTTTTTTAAATCATGCACCCCGCCTTCATTTGTACGCCAAGAAAATGCAATCAGCAAATTTTCGTCTTCAGGAACAATACCTTGTTTCTCGATGCGCTTTTGTATTCGCAACTCAGAATCTTCTAAGGCAAGATATAAACAACGACTTCTTTTTAAAATTGAATAATTTAAAAATTTCTCTTCGTTATAACAAATACTTAATAGCATTTGTAAAACAAACCAACTTTTCCCTACCTTGGGAGCACCTGCAAGCAGGACCAAGCCATAAGAGGGAATAAGATTTTCAATAAAAAAATCAAATTCTGGATACTTTGTTTTCATTATTGTTTCTGCTCCTTTAATATCATAAGATTTTTGTTGCGCTTTATTCATTTATTACACCTCTCTTTTCAAGTGATTCCAAGTTAAACTTTTCAACTTTATCAACAGAAAGGTATACAGGCTCTCCAGCATGAAACTTTAATTCAAATATTAAAGATCCAAATCCATTTTTATAATCAATCACCTCATGTCTCATTTTCTCTATAAATTTGTCTTTTTTTGTTTTTGGAAAGTGTTTTATTATATTACTCATTTGATTCAGCCTCCTTTAAAAAATGTATAAGACTTGCTTTTGAATATAAAACTTTTCGTCCTATTCGTATTTTAGGAATTTTCAAATGTGCATCTAATAAAGATTGAGACACTCGCAAAAACTGACATGCTTCTGCCCTGGTTAATAATTCTACATCTTCTCCTATATGTGAAGAGCCTTCTTTTTTTTTATTAGTCATAATATCCTCCAAAACTATTTTGACAAACAGAGAATAACTTCTTGAGCTCATAAAAATTACGAAGTTGTTTCGTGCTGTTTTGTCTTATGAGAAAATTATTAACTATCTTGTGGATTTTCACAAAGGAAAAAAGGCTCTAAAAACTGGAATTATAGGTAAAAAAGGGAATTTTATTTTTTACCCGACCTTCCTTTTCTAATTTTTGCAAATGCTTTTGAAAAGGTATCATAAGATGGTTGTTTACTAGGAGGCGTTCCATCGCCCGATCCATAATCATTTCCTTCTACCCGAAAAAAATCAACTATTTCTGAGATAGGTGGTCCGTTATATTCATCATCCTTTACTGGAAACTTCTCTTCAACTTCATAATAAGCTCGAGCAAAATCTGTCACTTTAAGCTTATGAAACAAAAAGGCTTTATCTTTTTTAATTTTCATAAGATATGGTTTAATAAATCTTGAGAACATTTCATTTCTGCTACTATCAGAAAAAAACAACATGAGATGTTTACAAGGCTTTAAAGGATTCGCCTTTTCAAACTCTTGTAAATAATTATAAAGATTAAAT
>JAAZLA010000166.1 GCA_012799545.1 Treponema sp. | reverse complement strand
TCTGACGAAGACAAAAAGAATATGAGTGAAAAAACAGAGCTAATACTTCTTTTGGCAGGTCTTGGACAGCTCAATTTTTGTGACGAAAAACCCGAACAAACAATCGGCATGGTTGGAAAAGGATTTGAAGTCTTTATGCATATAAGCGAGAGTATTGATTTAAGTCAATTAAAGATGCGCTTTGAAAAAGAAGCCCTCAAGGAAGAAGCTTTTATCAATAAGGTTGCGGCAAAGCTCAAAGGGAATTTTGCAAAGAACGCACCAGAAGAAATCGTACGCAACGAAAAAGAGAAGATGGAAGCGTCGAGTACACGGCTTAAAACCTTACGATCCTACATAGAGGCATTATAATGGCAATGCAAATAGATAAACCAAACATGGATCAAGAGCGAATGATGCAGTTGCGAAGTATTGCTATGGCGCCCTATATGCAGCTTGCAACGAGCCTTATTGGACAAACCCGGCATGCCGGTGGCAATATGTTTCGCCATCAAATAGACACCCTTGGCATCCTCATCGACTACGGCTATATTGACTCTGTTCTACTCAAGGCTTCTGTTATCCATGACTTACTTGAAGATATTCCTGACTTTGATAGAAACAAGATTTTGGAAATAGACGATGAAGCAGAGGATGTTATTAGACTCGTGCTCGAAGTAACAAAAAAAGAGGGACAGTCAAAGAGCGATTATCTTAAAGGGATTATCGAACATGGGAGCCATAAGGCAAAGGTGCTTAAATGTGCTGATCGTATAAGCAATATGATAAGCCTTGGCTTTGTTACAAAACCAGATTTTATAGAACGCTATTGTGATGAAACAGAATTTTTTATTTTACCTATAGCGATAGAGGTTGACTATACGATGTATCAAGAGTTGATATCGCTTATTATTACACGAAAAAAATACCTAGAAGATTCAGGCTACCTCGATAGAACAAAACAAGGCTCATAAGCCTTTTTTTGTGTTTCTTCTCAAGTCTTGACATTCTATAGCTATTTGTAATACTATAAAAATGCTTGAAAGATACTATGTTTTTCATGCTACCTATGTTTTCCTTATTTGATAGAGGAAAACCGAGTATTTAAGGAAGGTGTGAAAAACTCTGTTTTTCTGCCTTTATATAGATAAAATTTTATTGATAGGAGATCCATACGATGATTAAAGTTGGTATCAACGGATTTGGACGAATTGGGCGCATGGTATTCCGTGCAGCTGTAGAACACTTTGGAAAAGATATCCAAATTGTAGGTATTAATGACCTTTTAGACCCTGCATATTTAGCCTATATGCTTAAATATGACTCAGTACATGGTCGATTCAAAGGTGATGTAAGTGTAGAAGGCAACTACATGGTTGTAAACGGCAATAAGATCCGTCTTACTGCAGAAAGAGACCCAGCTGCTCTTAACTGGAGCGAAGTTGGAGCTGAAGTTATTGTAGAATCAACAGGTTTTTTCCTCACAGATGATACAGCACGAAAGCACATCGAAGCAGGTGCAAAAAAAGTAATTCTTTCAGCACCTTCAAAAGATGACACACCAATGTTTGTATACGGTGTAAACCACAAAGAATACAAGGGACAAGATATTATTTCAAATGCATCTTGCACCACAAACTGTTTAGCACCTCTTGCAAAAGTCTTACACGATGCTTTTGGTATTAAACGTGGTCTTATGACAACTGTTCACGCTGCAACAGCAACACAAAAAACAGTTGACGGACCTTCATTAAAAGACTGGAGAGGTGGACGAGGTATTCTCGAAAACATTATTCCATCATCAACAGGTGCTGCAAAGGCTGTTGGTAAGGTGCTTCCTTCACTTAACGGAAAACTTACCGGTATGTCAATGCGTGTTCCAACCTCTGACGTTTCTGTTGTTGACCTAACAGTAGAACTCGAAAAAGGTGCAAGCTATGATGAAATTTGTGCAGCTATGAAAAAAGCATCTGAAGGCGAACTTAAAGGCATTCTTGGTTATACAGAAGACGCTGTTGTTTCAACTGACTTTGTTGGTGAAACACAAACATCAGTCTTTGATGCAAAAGCAGGTATTGCTTTAGACCCAACCTTCGTAAAAGTTGTATCATGGTACGACAACGAAATGGGATATTCAAACAAAGTATGTGAGATGATTCGCGTTATCGCAAAATAAATTCTGAACAGAAACTGTTTGTAAACACCGTCATTTTGGCGGTGTTTTTTTTATGTTGACTTATTTTTGTTTCCCCTATAAGTTCACCGGAAAAGAACTTGACCCTGAAACAGGCTTGTACTACTATGGTGCTCGGTACCTAGACTCTGCCATCATCGCTGCCTTTCCTATCTTGTTAACTTACTTGCGCTCTTTTCTAAAGTCTTTTTTTTTGCTAGATTTAATCTATGGTAGCAAGTTTTATTACTGTGGTGCAACAAGTTATTATCCTCTTTGTTTTAATTAGCATTGGCTTTGGGCTGACGAAAAAAAAGCTTTTTAGTGAAAAAACCATAGCTGAACTTACTACATTTATTCTCTATCTTGTTACTCCCTGTGTTATAATCGAGTCTTTTAATCGCCCCTTTGATGCGGACATGCTCAATGCTTTTCTGCTTTCTTTTCTTGCGGCTATTGTCGTGCATGTTCTAAGTATTGTTATTGCCTTTCTTTTTATTCGAGATAGGGATAAAAATGCGCAAACCATTTTCCGCTTTGGGGTGGTTTTTTCAAACTGCGCTTTTATGGCGCTTCCCTTGCAACAAGCGCTCCTCGGCTCCGAGGCGGTTTTTTACGGCTCATCCTTTATCGCTGTTTTTAATCTTTTTGTATGGACCCACGGCTACGGCATAATGAAAACTGACCCTGAAAACAAAGGGCAGAAAAAAAGTGGGCAAATGATTTTTAGCCAGTTAATAAAAACGCTTTTAAATCCTGGTATTGCATCGGTTTTTCTAGGGCTCTTTCTTTTTTTAACATCGACAAAGCTTCCTTTTTTTATCCAAAAACCCATTCAGTATTTAGCAGCTTTAAACACTCCGCTTCCTATGATTGTAATCGGTTTTTATGTTGCAAGTGTCAAAGATTTTTCTATACTGAAAGATAAAAAAATGTTTCTTGCAAGCTTTTTACGTCTTATTTTTATTCCGCTTTTGAGCCTTGCCTTGTTTTATGCTGCAGGAATTCGAGGCGTCTTGCTTAGCTCTCTTATTATTTCTGCAAGCACACCAGTTGGCGCCACCCTGGTTATGTTTTCGATAAAATTCAATAAAGACGCAAAAAAAGCAGGAGCCTTTGTCGCCTTTACAACCTTAGTTTCTGTACTAACGATGCCAATTATTATTGCACTTGTTGCTTGATGCGTGCTTTCAATTTCGCCATGCTTAATGATCCATGGTCCTTGATTTTGAATATTTACGTTGACCTTGTGCATCGAATAGTCGATGTTCGCCAGAGAGAAGACCTTCTCCACCTTGTTTTTTTTCTAAAATAGCTTTATTATTTTCTATATGAAACAAACAGATTATCGACTAGCTGCTATTATGTATACTGATATAGTTGGCTTTTCTAAGATGATGGGTGAAAATGAGGCTGAAACTCTCAATGTGCTTAGAACTCATAATCGCATTTTAGATGAGGCGGTGGAGGCTTGTCATGGGACGGTTATAAAGACGATTGGCGATGCCTACATGGTCGATTTTCGAAATACTGTTGAAGCTTTACAATGTGCTGTAGAGGTGCAAGAAAAAATCTATGAGTACAATAAGCAAACGGGATCCTATATACTGCTTGTCCGCATAGGGCTTCACCTTGGCGATATCTATTTTTATGAAAAAGATGCCTTTGGCGATGGTATTAATATTGCTGCTCGGCTTCAATCTTTTGCAAAACCGGGTTGTATTTGTTTTTCCCAAGATGTATTTAATCAAGTTTTAAATAAGGTCGATTTTCATGCCGAAAAACTTGGTCGAGTTTCTCTAAAAAATATAAATAAAGAGATACATGCCTACGAAATAGAAACAAAAAACACAGAATTTGATACGGAAAACGAAAAATCTGATATAGAAAATATTGTAAATAAGCTTTATGAAATGCTCTCTGAAGGCTTTTTTCCCTGGGCGGCTATTGTTAGCTTTGCTTGGGGGATAGGTCTTGTTTCAAACTTTGTAGAAATTTTTACAGAGTATAAAAAATCGAAGGAATTGCAAACTATTCTGCCGCTTAATGAAGAAGAGTTTTCTTTGTATCTACGAATTGCAAAGCATCGTTCAGATTATATTCAGCATCTTTGTTCAACGATTACTATACCTCTTTTCCTTCGTTTTTTGCATGTTCTTTTTTCTTTTTCCTTCCCCTGGCATTTAATTGTAACAGCGGTATTGGTTTTTGGCTTAATTATGAACAGTATTAACTATATTCCGAAGCGGACAAAATATGTTG
>JAAZLA010000165.1 GCA_012799545.1 Treponema sp. | reverse complement strand
CAAATCCTTTTCCAACCATGCCGATTGTTTGTTCGGGTTTTTCGTCACAAAAATTGAGCTGTCCAAGACCTGCCAAAAGAAGTATTAGCTCTGTTTTTTCACTCATATTCTTTTTGTCTTCGTCAGAAGGAGCTCGAAGAGAAACATGTAGTTTTAACTCAGGGCCTAAACCGCATTCAGCTCGCAGGGCACGAATAGAGCGAATTATCTCCTGCATCTGTCTAAATGATTTTTCTACAGCTTCATTTTCTCGCGCCTCTGTTACAAGGGGATAGGGCGCTGCAATGAGCATGCCTGTGTATTCGCTTGGCGATGAGATTTTCGACGCATTGCCATTGCTACAAGAATTAAGTGAAGCTGCCTTCGCCCGGTTTTCAGCAATTTCCTCTAGGGGAAGTTTTGCATAGATTTCTTCTGTAACAAAGGGTAGATAGGGATGCAAGAGTCGAAGGCTTTCTTCAAGGAGATTCATCAAAACCGAGGTTGCCCTATCCTTTTCGGCATCTGTACCATTTCTAAATGAAAGTTTTGTTGCTTCAATATACCAGTCACAAAACTCTGTCCAAAAAAATTCGTACAAAGCTTGTGCCCCATCATTATAGCTATATGTTTCAAGGGCACTACGAAGCGCTTTTACCGCCTCATTGAGACGAGCATATATCCATTTATCGAGGTCTGTTAAATCGGAATCTTGGATAGGAACGAGATTTCTCTCTTCTAGATTACCGAGCAAGTAGCGACTCGCATTCCATATTTTGTTTGCAAAGCGGCTTCCCAACTTAAAAGATTCTTTATCGATTAAAATATCTTGCCCCTGAGCACACATAAAGCCAAGGGTAAACTTCATAGCATCGGAGCCAAACTCTTCGGTAATTTCTAGGGGATCAAGCCCGTTACCGAGGGACTTACTCATCTTGCGCCCTTGTTTATCGCGTACGAGTCCATGAATATAAATATCTTTAAAAGGCACCTTTCCGGTAAATTCAAGACCTGCCATTATCATGCGGCTTACCCAAAAAAAGATAATATCATAGGCGGTAACGAGGGCTGTTGTCGGATAAAAGGTTTTAAAATCGGAGGCGAGGTCTTCGATGTTTTTCCCGTTTTCTGGCCAACCGAGGGTTGAAAAAGGCCAGAGCCAGCTAGAAAACCAAGTGTCAAGAACGTCTGCATCTTGATGAATCTCTTTGCTTTTGCACTTTGTACATTCGCTTAGGTCAACACGGCTAACCATCATTTCACCACAGTTATCACAATACCAAACGGGAATGCGATGCCCCCACCATAATTGACGGCTTATGCACCAATCGCGAATATTTTCCATCCAATGCGAATAAGTGTTCTCCCATTTTTTTGGATAAAACACAATATCGCCGTCCTTCCAAGCCTTCAAAGCCTTATCGGCAAGGGGCTTCATTTTGACAAACCACTGATCGCTCAGATAGGGCTCGACAACGGTGTCGCATCGATAACAATGCCCGACGGCGTGAGAGATTGGTTTTTCTTCCTTATATAGACCCAGTTCCACTAAATCTTCTAAAACTTTTTTTCTTGCCTCTTTTAAGGAAAGTCCTTGATAGATTTTAGGGACGGCGTCGTTTAAGCTGCCGTCGGGATTGAGAATATTTATAATTTCTAGATTATGTCGTTGGCCAAGTTCCCAGTCATTTGGGTCGTGAGCTGGCGTTATTTTAACCACACCTGTTCCAAAAGAAGGGTCGACATAGCCGTCGGCAACAACGGGAATACTTCGCCCAGTTAAGGGCAATAGCACTTTTTTACCAATGAGAGCGGTATAGCGTGGGTCATCGGGATGCACCGCAACGGCGGTATCGCCAAGGAGGGTTTCTGGTCGCGTTGTCGCGATTTCAATTTTATTGCCACCAGGAAACTCAGTTCCGTCTTCGAGTTTTACAGCAGGAAGAGAAGCACCTTCAATTTCATAATAGAGGTGATACATCATCCCTTGTTTGTCTGTATGTTCAACTTCGTCGTCAGCGAGGGCGGTTCCACAAGAGGTACACCAGTTTACCAGATAATTTCCCTTGTATATCAAGCCTCTTTCAAAAAGGCTTACAAACACTTCGCGAACAGCACGAGATAAGCCCTCGTCCATGGTAAATCGCTCGCGACTCCAATCGACAGAGGCTCCTATTTTTTTAAGCTGCTTTGTAATAATTTCATGGTGCTCTTCTTTCACTTCCCATGTTTTTTTTACAAAGGCTTCACGACCAAGGTCATGGCGAGAAAGTCCCTCTTTTTTTAGGCGACGCTCTACTACATTTTGGGTTGCAATGCCAGCATGATCTGTTCCCGGAAGCCAGAGGGTATTTTTCCCTGTCATTCGATGATAGCGAATAATAATATCTTGCAATGCGTTATTTAAACCATGCCCCATATGAAGCACCCCGGTTACATTCGGAGGAGGAATAACAACAGTGAAACTTTCTGCATTTGCAGGAGCGGATAGGCTCTCTGATGCTTTATTTGCAGAATACAAGGCTGAGTCTGTATCAGTTTTTGGCTTAAAATAGCCTTTTTTTTCCCAGTCTGCGTAAATTCTATCTTCAAAGTCTTTTGGATTATATGCCTTTTCTAATTCTATACCTTTCATAGCGTAAATAATACTCTTTTTTCGTTTGAGTTTCAATGCTTAAAATGCTATACTTTTTCTATGATACATATTTTGCATACCGCAGACCTCCATCTTGGAAAAGTTATATACGAGCATTCTCTCATAGAAGACCAAAAAAAAGTCTTAGCCCTTCTAAAAGACATTCTAAGAAAAGCCAATGCAGCAAAGGATCCTTATTCCGCCCTCGTCATTTCTGGCGATATTTACGACCGCTCCATCCCCAATCCCGAAGCAATCAGTCTTTTTGATAGCTTTTTAACCGAAGTAAAAAAAGAAAACCCAGAACTTGCTCTTTTTCTTCATCCCGGAAACCACGACTCCGCAGCTCGCCTTTCTTATGCCTCTGAACTTTTAAAAAATCAAAATATCCACATCGCAACAAAGTTTAGCGATTCCCTAAAAGCGACTCTCTTAAAAAAAGGAGAAGAAAGGCTCGCTGTCTTTCAAATTCCCTTTTTAACAGCAGGTTTTTTACATGGACAAGAAGGCTCTGAAAAACGGCGCAGTCAAGAGGAAATGCTTTCCTTTGTTATCGAAAAAATCCAAGAAGAAAAGGAAGCACTTGAAATAAAAGAAGGCTTAGAAAAAAACTCTTTACCAAGCCTTTTGAGCGCCCATCTTTTTACCCTCGGTGGAAGTGAAAGCGATTCAGAGCGCACAATAGTGGGAACAGCCGAGTATGTAAACGCAAATCTTTTTTCTCCCTTCACCTATACCGCCCTCGGACACTTACACAAAAGCCAAAAAGTTTTTGAAAACGATTCTGCTGCCGTGTATTATTCTGGCGCCCCCATCGCCTACTCCTTTGGGGAAGGAGATAAATCTTTTTTGTCCGTCAGCATCGATACAGAAAAAAATAAGATAGCATCTATAAAAAAAATACCCATAGAACCTTTGCGAAAAATGACACAGCTTGAAGGAAGCTTTTCAGACTTTTTTAGCAAAGACAGATTTGACGCCCATCGAGAAGAATATCTTGAGATAAAACTGAAGGATGCAAATCTTATAGAAAACCCCATGCAATTATTGCGATCAAAATTTCCCTATCTACTTTCTATAAACCAAAGTTACGCACTTTCTAAACAAGAAGGTTCATCGCTTTTAACAGAACGAAAAGAAGTCTTAGAGAAAAAGAATTCCTTTGCAGATATTTTAAATCTTTTTATAAAAGATGTAGATACAAGCCTTGATAAAAATGAAGTTGAAAAACTTTTGTCTTTGGCTATGAGCATAGAAAAAGAAAAACAAGAAAAGGAAATCCAATGAAGATAGAAAAACTCAAACTCAAAAACTTTGGTCCCTTTGTTGGAGAAAATGAAATCGACTTTAGCCTCCTTGAAGATATTTTCTTGATTTACGGAAACACTGGCTCAGGGAAAACAACTATCTTCGATGCAGTATGCTATGCCCTCTACGGAAAACTTCCTGGCACAAGAGAAAAACAAGATATACGAAAATGCAAAAGCGATTTTGCAAAAGCAGGAGAAGATGCCTTTATAGAACTCTGCTTTCAAGTAAAAGAAGATAGCTTTCGAGTAAAAAGGACGCTCCCCTACCTCTATGAAACAAAAAATAAAACTATTGCAGAAAAGCCATCTTCTCTCGTCCTTGAAATAAAAGAATCGAATGATACAAAACAAGATGCCCGTTTCGAAGAAGATAGCTTGTTTCAAAACGATGGAAATACTAGCGAATGGAAAATTCTAACTGATAATCTGAGTGAAGGAAATAAAAAAATAGAATCTATCCTCGGTTTAACTGCAACAGAATTCAGTACCATCATTTTACTTCCGCAGGGAGAATTTGCCCAGTTTCTCAAGCAAAACTCACAACAAAGACGGGAGTCTTTAAGCACGCTTTTTCCTGTAGAAATCTATAAAAACTTTATATCCACAGTGGGAGAAAAAACAAAAAACTTTAGCGCTCAGAGTGCAAATCTCGAAACAAATCTTTTAGAATTGCGAAAAGTATTTTCACCAGAAGAGACGGATAAAAAACAAGAAATCTTCAATACAAAAATTACAGAACTAAAGGAAGAAAGAGTAAAGCTCAATTCTGCAGTATCTAAAAAAACAGAAAAAAAAATACACCTCGAGCAAGTCATAAACAGAAAAGAAAATTATGAGTCTTATCTGGAAGAAGAACAGAAGACAAAGATTTCCTTTGAAAGACTTCAAAAAGAAAAGGCAAATATTGAACTAATTGAAAAAAAACTCATAGCAATGGATGCCGCTTTAAAAGAATTTATTAAGACAGAAAAATATATTAAGGAATGTGAAGAAGGGTTTGATAAAAAATCCAAACTTGAAAACAAACAAAGTATCAATACACATAAAATCTCAGAGCTAGAGAAAAATCTCAGAGGCTATGAAAAAAAACTTGAAGACCTAAGTCAAGACAAAGAAAAACTCGTAGACCTTCTTGAAGAAAAAAATAAAAAGGAAAAAGAACTACACAAAGAGAATGAAAAGATAGCCGAGATAAAAAAAAGAATAGAACTAGAAACAACAATCGAAAAACTCGAAAAAAAAACACAAGATATAAATAAGGAAATAGAAATCTTATCCAATGATACCGAAAATGCAAAAAATATTTTGTCTGATTTTATCGCAGAGGATGAAAAAAACAAAGAAGCCTTTCAAGCTTCTCTACTTGCAGAAAAATTGGAAAGTGGAAACGCTTGTCCCGTATGTGGCTCAAAAGAGCATCCACAAAAAGCAAAACCTGTGGACAGCCTTTTATCTCTTGAAGAAAAAATACAAAGTCAAAAAAATCTTATAGCTGTGGCAGAAAAAAACCTGAGAGAAAAAGAAAGGATTCAAACAGCAAATACTACTGAGCTATCACTTGCAAAAGAAAATCTATCTCGTATAGAAAATAAAGAAGATTTAGCTGATGCAATAAAAAAACAAACAACAATAGAAGAAGAAATACAAGGGCTCAGTATAAAAATAGAAAAGAAAAAAAATGATGAAAAAGAAAAGGAGCGACTCAGTAAGGAAATAAACACCTGCAAAGATACTATAATACAAGCAGAAAGCGAAAGAGATGCGCTTAAAATGGATGCGGCACTTTTGACACAGAGTATCAAAACCGCAGAAAGCCATGTCCTCCAGATGGAAGAACAGTACAAAGAACTTCTAAAAGAAATCTACCAAAAGTATGCAATCAAAAAAAACGAAGAAGCTTCCAAACAAGGACTTAGACTACAATACCTTTCAACACAAAGCATGCAGCTTCTGAAAAAAGACTTTGACTCTCAAACAGCTGAAGTAGCTAGCTATAAAGACGAATGCACATCCTTAGAAAAAAAACGCAATACACTTGCCGGACAAATTGATGAAGCAAAAAAAGCACTAGAAAAATCAGCACTTTTTATATCCGAGCTAGATGAAATAGCACTATTTGAAACAAAGTCTCTCTCCTTGCTTAGAGAACTTCTAGACAAAACCCTTATTGAAATAGAAAGCAATACTGCGAAACAAAAGGAAATAGACGAAGAGATAGAAGAATTACAAGCAGGGCTATCGAAAGAAAGGCAATATGCAGAACAATACGCTGAGAACAGCCAAAAACTTGCGGCCTTACAAAAAGAATCTGAGGTGATAGCTCATCTTAACAATTTGCTTTCTGGAAATAACGAAAAGAAAACACCGCTCGACGCCTGGGTTTTAAGCTTGTTTTTAGAAGAAATTATTATCTATGCAACAAAACGTTTAGAAAAACTTTCAAGTGGTCGGTATACCTTTTCCCTTAAAACTGAAAATGCAGGAGGCAGAGGATACAAGGGATTGGAAATAGAAATCTTTGACTCCTTCACAGGAAAAAATCGCCCTCCCTCTACCCTTTCCGGCGGTGAAACCTTTATCGCTTCGATTAGTCTTGCACTCGCACTCACCGATGTTGTACAATCAAGGTCTGGAGGCATCAGTATCGATTCACTTTTTATCGATGAAGGATTTGGCTCCCTTGACCCAGAAAGCTTAGAACTCGCTCTTGGCATCATCGATGAAATTCGCTCAGAAAGAGTAGTAGGTTTAATCTCCCACGTCGGAGATCTTGGTTCACGTATTAATTCGCAAATTATCGTACACAAATCAAATAAAGGTAGTAGCCTAAGCCTCATCGGCGTTTAGGCTCACAAAGAAAGGAAGAAAACATGGAAAAATCATGTATAAGAAAATCGGCACTTTTTACAGACTTTTATGAACTTACCATGGCACAAGGCTTTTGGAAGCATAAGATGAATCAACCAGCTGTCTTCGATATGTTTTTTAGAAGACAGGCATTTAAAGCAGGCTTTTCTGTTTTTTCAGGAATCAAGCCACTCTTGGAAACACTGAGCGAATTTTGCTTTTCAAAGGAAGACCTCGCCTATCTTTCATCCCTCGATTTTTTTGACCCGGCTTTTTTAGACTACCTCGAAGATTTTCATTTCCAAGGGGACCTTTATGCAATGGACGAAGGCTCTATTATTTTTCCAAATGAGCCAATAATTCGCGTTCATGCAAACATGATCGAAGCACAGATAATCGAAGGACTTGTTTTAAATTGCATAAATTTTGAAAGCCTCATAGCAACCAAAGCAGCTCGTATCTGGCATTCAAGCGGCTATGGAAACATCATGGAGTTTGGGCTTCGTCGCGCACAAGGCTCCGATGGCGCTATGAGTGCATCACGGGCTGCCTATATCGGTGGAGCATCTTCTACAAGCAATACCCTCGCGGGAAAACGCTACGGCATCCCCGTAAAAGGCACAATGGCACATTCATGGGTTATGTCTTTTCCCAGTGAACGAGAAGCCTTTGAAACATACGCAGAGCTTTTTCCAAACAACTCTATCTTTCTCATCGACACCTATGAAACACTCGGCTCAGGCATAGAAAACGCTATCTTTGTGGGAAAAAAACTAAAAGAAAAAGGCTATAATTTTGGCGTACGCCTCGACTCTGGAGACATACATTATCTTTCAGTAGAAGTGCGAAAACGCCTCGATGCGGCAGGTCTTCGCGATGCCTTTATCACTGTTTCAAACGAACTATCGGAAGAGATTATCGAAAACTTGCTGCTACAAAAAGCACCCATCGATAGCTGGGGCGTTGGCACCAACATGGTTACCGGCGGAAATGAATCTTCCTTTACTGGTGTGTATAAATTATCTGCTCATTTTGATACAGAAGGAAAAATGCACAGCGCTATGAAGTTTTCAGATAATCCAGAAAAAACAACAAACCCCGGCATAAAAAATGTCTGGCGCATCTACGACCAAGACGGTATGGCAAAGGCTGATATTATTTCCCTCATTGACGAAACAATTTCTACTGAAAAAAGTCAGTCTTTTTATCATCCATCGATTGATTATAGACAGTTTAATTTTAAGCCTGCGAAGGTTGAACTTTTACTAAAACAAAAAATAAAAAACGGAAAGCTCTTAGATACAGAAAAAACAAATACAGCTGAACTCCAAGAAAGTCGCGAAACAATGATTCGGCAACTAAATAGCTTTGACAATTCCTATAAGCGATTGTTAAATCCCCATGTGTATAAGGTTTCTATAAGCGAGGGCTTAAAGGACTTAAAGCTCAAACATATTCAAAACCGACTCGGACATTAAAAAAGACTGCGATATAAAAGAGAAGCTCCTCATCAGACTTTTGTTTTTTGAGGGAGATAATCGGCTTTTATATTTTGCAGGGAAGATAATAAACGCATCTTTGCATCAAAGCTTCCATCAGTAAGAACTCGTAATTTTTCTCTCATATTTTTTCGCTCAGAAAAAGCTTGATAATCGCAGCTACAAGTAAAGCTTGCAAAGCCTTCTTTTTTTGCGCGAAGTATAATAGATTTTTCATCTACATAATAAAGCGGGCGAATTATCGTTACCGGATATTTTTCATAGGGCAGTTTAGGAATCATCGTAGAAAGCTCAGCCTTGTTCACCGCATTCATCAATAGGGTTTCCAAAACATCATCCAGATGGTGGCCGAGGGCAATTTTGTTAAAACTTCCCTCCAGCGCAAAATTGTTCAGCGCAGTTCTTCTTTGTGTAGAACACCACCAGCAGTTCATTTTCTTTCCTTCACGCACACGATCCAAAACAGAAAACTCTTGGATATGTAGGGCTATACCCCAGTCCTTGTACAAGGCTTTTATTTCTTCGCTCAATGGTGGACTTATATCTGTTCCTATGTGAAGCGCTGCAAGGCTAAAATTTTCTCTCCTTTGTTTTTTTCTTTGACTTAAATATTCAGCAAGTATGGTAGAATCTTTACCACCCGATGCACCGATTAAAATACTGTCGCCATCTTCTAAAAGAGAAAAATCAAAGACAGCCTTATCGATGAGGGAAAACACTTTGTTTTTTTTCATAGGCTACTATAACATATTTGCAATAAAATAATACAAGAAAACATACAGAGTGCAAAAAAAACTGCCCTCTTACAAAGTGTAAAAAGGCAGCTTTCTTTAGTATCGATATAAAATTATACGAGAACTTCTGTAAATTCTTTCACCTGTGTTTTT
>JAAZLA010000164.1 GCA_012799545.1 Treponema sp. | reverse complement strand
TTAGAATCAATGTCAACCAGTGCTCTCGTTTCGCTTGCAGATGAATATAACATTGAAATTCCTGAATCTTTAAATAGACGATTTATCATTTCTGAATTATTGGAAATTGCAGAGGAACAAAGCAAAATCCATCAAGACGATCTTCGCGATGATGCGAGTGCATTTACCTTCTATGAAGATCTGCCCAAAAATTTTAATGAAACCTATATTGGTGCAATAATGCGCAACCCACTATGGTGTTTTGCCTATTGGGATATTCGAGATTCTGAATTTAAAGAAATAAGTCAAAACCCAAACTATCTCGGTCTCACGCTTTCCCTTGTCTTTTACAAGGATGGTGTTGAGGTAAAAAAAGAAGGCATAGAAATTGAAGTGCATTTAGAAAAAAAAGAGCAATTTATTTTATTAAATCCGGCATATAGCTCTTTTCGCCTTCATTTAATAGCAGAATTTTCAAACACCGAACCAAAAATAATTTCGAGTACACGAAAAATAACAATTCCGCATATTATTCTAGAAAAAAACGAAGCAGGTATAGATAAAAAGGTAAGTCCGATTATTGCACTTTCAGGAATGCACGACATTTTACGTGAACATTACAATAATCACCGACAAACCTTTATTTAATAGCTAGAGGAAGAATATGAAAAAAAAGTCTTTTGCCTTACATTTATTACTCCATCAAGGATATTTCCGCGATATAAACAATAGCGAGAGCGATAAAAATCAACTACTCTTTTACGCAATTTCTCAAACCTATCTCCCCCTTTTAAATATGTTTGCAAACCTCGAAAGTGATGGAATTAACTTTAAACTTGGTTTAACCATAACACCTTCACTTTGCACTCTTTTAACGGACCCTGTTGTACAACAAAGTTATATCGAATGGCTTGATAAGCTCATTCTCTTAGGTGAGGCTGAAATAAAAAAGCATGAGGGAAACCCAGGAATCCAAGAGCTTGCAAAAGAATATCTACGAACGTGTAAGCGAAATAAAAGAGATTTTGTGGAGACCTTTAATCAAGATATTTTATCAAAATTTGCCTATTATGCACATAAAGGAAATATCGAACTTTTTGCAAGCGCTGCAACAAATTGTTTTTTACCACATTATATCGATCTCAAAGAAGCAATCCATGCGCAAGTAGAAGCTGGCTTAATTGCTCATAAGAGTTTTTTTAACCTTGCTCCAGAGGGCTTTTGGTTACCAAACCTCGGCTATACACCGGGTCTTGAACATATTTTGCGATCCTATGGTTTAAATTATTCGATTATTGAAACACATGGGCTTTTATTTTCAACACCACCGAGCAAAAACGGTATCTTTTCCCCAGTACGAAGTGAAAATTCTTTTGCATTCTTTGGTAGAGACCCCTATGCAGAAAAAGAAATAATGGGGGATGAAGGATATATACACAATGAAATATACCGAAATGAAGAAAATGACATAGGTTTTGAATCCGACATAGAAGAACTAACAGCTATTTTGGATCAAAACAAAGAGCGTATATCAACGGGCTATAAATACTTTTCAAAAGCTTCAAAAAGCATAGAAAAAAAACAATATGACATTGAAAAAGCACGACAACAAGCTGACAAAGATGCACAAGATTTTTTGGCAAAAAAAATAGACTTACTGCATAAGGCTGCAGAATTAAGCGAGGAAGATGAAGTTTCCCTCGTTGCGACCTTCGATGCATCCCTCTTTGGTGAAAAATGGTTTGAAGGCATTGATTGGCTTGAACGTTTTTTTAGGCATGCAAGTAAACAAGAAGAAATAAACATAGAAAATTGTAGCGATTTGGCAAAGAATCAGTTTACTCTGCAAGTTGTACAGCCCTATCATTCTGCGGCATCTGGTTTTGGCTATGGCGAGGACTTAGTAGACAGCTCAAATGAATGGATGGTGCGCTATGTTCATAAGTCGACAGAAAGAATGATTGACCTCGCTCAGCGCTTTACCGATGACACCGGCTTAAAAGCCCGTGCACTCAACCTTGCTGCAAAGGAAATACTTTTAGCACAAGCAAGCGACTGGCCAAGTATGCTTCACAAAAAAAACTATCCAGACTTTGCTCGGGAAGCCTTTTCACAAAATATAAGTTCCTTTGCAACTGTTTTTGAATCCCTCGGTTCAAATAACACGAGTACCGAATGGCTTACAAATACAGAGCGAGCACACCAAATTTTTCCCTGGATAAATTATCGTATTTTTAGTAAGAAAAAATAGTTTTTCTCAAAAAGCCAGATAAAAAGCAAACTACTCAAGTTTTTGAATATCACGGATTTTTTCTTGAATATCTATTGTCGCCTGTGCAGCTTTTATAGCAATAATTGCCGGATCAAAGCCCGGGTCTATTTCCAAGGCTTCTTCCCAAAGACGAATAGCTTCTTCCAAATGCAATAGATAATATGCCTCTAACCCCCTCACATAGAATTCATCAACTTTTTCTGCATCTGACTTTCGTCCCTTATCGCCTAAATTCATTTTTAAGGCGAGACTAAAACGGCTTATCGGATTTATACTCGAAGTCAAATCAAGGGTATAATTCACATTGGCAAGATAGGAAAAGAGCATAAATTCAGAGCCGAGGCTAAAACG
>JAAZLA010000163.1 GCA_012799545.1 Treponema sp. | reverse complement strand
GAGACTTTTTGTACATAGCGAGTAATTGTTCCTTCTTCCTTCCAGTAGATAAACTGATAGCTTTTGTTACCATCTGTATAATTTGATTTTGGATTCGTGTATTCGTTTTTGGATACTTCACTAACGAAAATTTGCTTATCTCCATCTTCGCTTATAGTCGTTTGCCTATAATAGGTAGCTATATTTTCTATTTCTTTTACAGGATTTTCTATACTTTCGATGGCAGTATTAAACTTCGGACCTGGTATGAGAACAAGGTCATAACTAGAATAATTTTTTTTCAAATTTGTCGATTGTGATCCAAGACTTGAAATAATCGAACTTAAAAAAGAGGCATGGTTCGTCGTTGCATAGGGAGTATAAATAAAATCAATATGTACAAATTTTGGACCCTCTGTCGTATTTGCAAAGTTATTTTCAAGCGCATCACGAATCTCATCGTCATGGATAAAGCGAGGATTTGCACCAGAGAAGATAAGAGCCACAGTGATAGTTAATTTTTCCTTCGTCTTTTTGAGTTTTTCCTCTGCAAGACTCGGGTAGTATGCAAAGGCTTCTTCATAGATAAGATAGGCTTTTCGTAATCGGCTATAATCTTCGATGCCCAAAAGAGAGTCCGCCTCAGAGATAAGAATAGTAGCTATTTCTGGGAGCATATTGTTTGCTCTTTCTCTTGCATCTGCATAATGAGCTATCCAAGAATCTGCTTCTAGAAAATATGCGTGAGCATTTTTTAAGCTGTCAGATGTTTTTGTTTCGTAAAACTTGAGAGCGGCTTCATAGGAAAGAGAAGCACCGAGTGTTTGCGTTTCTTCTAAAAGATGATTTGAATAGTTAAGCGATTTATGTAAGTATTCAACGGCGCTTATCGTTTCATTTAAACTATGGGGTCTTTCTGCAATAGCGCGCGCCTGCTTAAAATATTTTTCTGCTGTGTATTGGTTTGCGGTTTCTTTTAGGGGCTTATAGTCAACATAGCTAAAAAATGCACTTTGCTTTTTTCCGTAAAGCCCATTTGGATAGCGACTTTCTAAAATAGCTATGAGTTCATAGAGCTGCAACCAATCATCGATCGAGTCTGCAACTACTTCATAGGATTCTGGATTTAGATTTACCCGAGCTGTTTTTTCATTGATATCGGCTTTTGCCTTATCCATTTCTATATTGAATTGCTTGATATACGCATCAGCCGTCGAACCCTGTAGTAAAAGCTGCGCTGCGCTATGAGCTCTTTGGACAGGATTTGCCCCACGAATTTTACTGCTCGCACAAGAGCTGAGGCTTATAAGGATAAGGAGAAAAATGCTAAAAACTGAATATATCTTTTTCATGCTTTTATTTTATCCTATGTTTTCTTTTTTATCTAGTTTTGATTTTCTTTTTTTTGCGTTTTGCTATGCTTATTTTACCTTTCCAGGGGTTTGGGGAGATAGAAATTTTCTTTTCAAATAAAAGATTTTGAATAATTTCTCGGATATCAGCGCTTTCCCAGATTCTCATTTTATATTTTTGAGCTGCCTTTTCGTTACAGGTTTTGACAATCGTATCAGTGGCCTCTTCCATATCATAAGACTTTGCGTGTTTTTTGAAAAAATCCAATACCCGAGATTCATCCTCTGCAAAATCGATATGACTTTTCTCACAAATATCACAACCACTGCAGGCAGCTTGCTCAGCATTGAGCGCATCGAGCAAAACCTGCCGTCTACAGGTTTTTGACTCAGCAAAATCTGCCAAGGCTCTCTGCCTACTACCCTCAGGATGCTTTTTTGCCTCGTATAAATCCTTCGGACTCCAGAGTAAAATCCCCTTGGCATTGGAGCCATCACGACCGCCTCGTCCTGCTTCTTGAATATAGGCTTCGACAGTTGGCGGAGGATCGAGGTGAATAACCGTTTTTATATCTTTTTTATCGACCCCCATACCAAAGGCACAGGTTGCACAAAGAATAGCGTCACTTTTGGGAAAAAACCATTTTTCCACAGCTTCTTTTTCTTCCTTCGCGAGCCCGGCATGATAAAACTTTACCTTATCTGGGCCAAAAAAACCGATGAGATTTTTCGCTGTTTTTTCTGCCCTATTTCTTGTCGAGCAAAAAATAATGAGCGGTTTTTGTTCTACGATTGCAGATTCCAAAGCTGCTTTTTGCTTGGCAACACAGCGTTTGACATAGTAGAGAATATTTTTCCTATCCGATTCGCTTCGAACAATATGTGCTTTTCCTTCAAATAAAACCTCTGCAACCCGACTCAGCACGCTTTGGCTTGCAGTTGCGGTAAAAGCTGTAATAGTTTTTATATTCAGTTTTTTTATAATTGAGCCCAATGTTAAATACGAAGGACGAAAACTATCGCCCCATTCGCTGACACAATGCGCCTCATCAATAGCGAGATGTGAAATATTCGCTTTTGCCAACCTTTGAATGAGACTCTCGCTTTGCAAAACTTCAGGATTTGCCAGGATAATTTTTGCACCATTTTCAAGAGCGGCAAATTGCCTCTCACGTTCTTCGGGACTTTGGGAGCCACGAAAAATCACCGGCT
>JAAZLA010000162.1 GCA_012799545.1 Treponema sp. | reverse complement strand
TATGGAATACACCATTGTCATGGTTAAAATACCGGCAAGAAGGCCCGGGATTTTGAGTTTTGTATGAATAAGGGCTGTGATAAGACCACAGATAAGGCCACCTAAAAAAGCAACAAGGAGAGCGAGGAAGGGATTTACTCCCTTGAGCAAAAAAATCCCCATGATAGATGCACCGATGGGGAAGGAGCCATCGACGGTAAGGTCGGCAAAATCCAAAATGCGGAATGTTATAAAAACGCCCAAAACCATGATACCGTAAATTAAACCTTCTATAAGTATGCTTTCTATCATTTTTTTTCCTTTATGTGAAATAAACCAAATCAATTAAAAAAAAGTATCAGGAGAGCTTTTTGTGAGAGCGCACCTGATACCCTATTCTAAACTAATTTTTATTTTTCGTGAAGTTCCCCATTTTCAAAAATATAGTTTGCCATGGCGAGATATTTTTCTGGGATAGCTATACCACAAGCCTTTGCAACATCAAGGTCAAATAAAAGGTCGGTGTCGCTTGGCTCAGTTATAAAGCGAACAGGCATTGCGTCTGGGTCTGCCCCTTCGAGGATTTGTACAACCATTTCTCCCGTTGCTCTTCCCGCCTTGTAGTAGTTAAAACCACTTGCAATGAGACAGCCTCCATCAAGAGCAGCCGTTACATCGCTTGCAAAGATTGGTTTTTTTGCCTTGCCAAAAACCTGCGTAATGGATGCGAGTGCAGAAAACACAGTGTTATCGGTGGTTAGATAAAGGGCGTCTACACGGTCAACAATTGCATCGGCTGCTTGCTTTACCTCCGATGAAAGAGAAATCCCTTGCGTAACGAGGGCAATGCCAAATTCTTTACAAGCGCTTTCGACTAGCTCAAGTGAAGAGATTGAGTTTGCCTCCTTTGTCGTGTAAATATAGCCGAGTGTTTTAAGGTCAGTAATTTCTTTTAATAATTGAATATGCTCACGAGTTGGAACCGCATCGGATAAGCCAGTTACATTGCCTTCGCCCTTGTCGAGAGAGCTCACTAAACCTGCACCGATTGGGTCAGTCACAGTTGCAAAAACGACGGGCTTGTCTTTGATAGTATTTGCCAGAGCAACCGCCACGGGAGTTGCAATTCCTACAGATACGTCTACCTTGTCGCTTTTAAACTTGTTTGCAATCTGACTTGCGGTATTTAAGTCACCATTTGCATTTTGCAAGTCAAAGAGAGCCTCATAGCCAGCTTCTTGAATGACTTCCATAATACCCTCTTCGATAGCATCTAAGGCAGGATGTTGGGTGATTTTTGTAATCCCAATTTTTACCACCTTGCTATCACTTGTGCTTTCTGCATTTTTTTCAGTCTTTACACATGAAATAATACCAAGACTCAGTATGAGGCTTAAAAGTCCAAGGCTAATTTTTTTCATAATTCCTCCATAAAAAAAGTGTTTTTATTATCAAACTTATGTTTCTGTTTATAGAAACATAATAACAAAAAGAAAAAATTCTGTCAAGTAAAAAATAAAAAACTTGACAGAAAGTGAAACTCGTATTAGGCTAAAAGCAGAGTGAATAAGTAGGAAATAAACGAAAGAATTATACTTTTATAGGAGGATAATCAAATGAATACCTTAATTTTGTATTGTCATCCCTGGGAAGGGAGTTATAATTTTGCTATTTTGAAGGCGATTACAAAGGGGCTTGAAAAACGCAATGTTTCATATGAAATTCTCGATTTAGTTTTAGATGGTTTTAATCCCGTTATGACTGAAGCTGACCTTGCGGTGTACAGAAAGGGTGCTTTTGTTGACCCAAAAGTAGGCGAATACCAAGAAAAATTGATGAGGGCTGAGGAAATTATTATTATTACTCCGATTTGGTGGGGTATGCCTCCAGCTATTCTAAAAGGTTTTTTTGATAAAGTTTTTCTTCCCCACTGGGCTTATGAAACAAGCGACAGTGGATTGCTTCAAGGAAAACTCACCCATATAAAAAAAGCTACTGTTATTTCGACTATGAATTCGCCACAGTTTTATTATAATCTTTTCTTAAAATCACCTTTGAAAAACTCTATGATCTTGGGTACATTGAAAGCTTGTGGAGTGCAAAATATCAAATGGATAAGTTTTCCAAACGTTCTTAAGCAAAAACAAGGGATACGAGAAAAATGGCTTAATAAATTAGAACGTTATGCGGAATCTTAAATTTTCTTTCCATTGTTAAAGAGATAGGTTTTTGTGAAAAGTAATTTGTACTCATCGTAAACAATAAAGACGCGATAGCGATAAAGTCCTCGGTTTTATTGTTTATAGATTTTTGCCTATTTCGTAAGCTTTTTTCTTAAAAATTTCCCAGTGTTTTTCACGGTGCTCAGGAAAACTCATTGCCATGCCGTCAAAGACCACGAAGTCTTTTTTCTTGGCACGATTGAAAAACCTGTCGCCGAGCATTATTTTTTTCATACTTCGCAATAAGCCAAAGCGTTTTAGATGCCAGATTTTATTGCCTGCGGTGCAGAGGATGAGGACCTTATCGAGCATTTTCATTGTCTTGTTTCCGTAGGCAAAGTTGTAGCTTAGAACGCGATCAAACCAACCCTTCATCTTTGCCGGCACATCGGTCCAAAAAACGGGATAGATAAAAACGATTATGTCAGCTCTATTTATTTTTTCTTGTTCTTGTCTTACATCCTCGCCAATTACGGGAATATCATGATAAAATGCGTCCCTCGTATATTCTTCTTTGCTCATATCACTTTGAAAATCCATTGC
>JAAZLA010000161.1 GCA_012799545.1 Treponema sp. | reverse complement strand
TAAAATAAAAGCGGAGAAATGACAATAAGGGCAAAGACAAAAAAAGCAATTTTAGTTTTCACTCTTTTATACTATCCTATGTTTAGAAATAAATAAAGAGAAAAATCTGTATGTAAAGAAAAGCTTTAGGAAAGAAGCATGCGGTCATTAATGATTGCATCTTGTGCTGAGCTTTGAAACTTCTGCATAAGGTCGGCAACTTCTAGTTTTCTTTTTTCTTCACCCCTTACATCGTAGATGATTTTTCCAGCGCTCATCATTATCAATCGATTACCATGTCGAATTGCATCTTTCATATTGTGCGTTACCATAAAGGTGGTAAGTCCTTCTCTTTGCACTATCTCATCGGTTAGCTCTAAAACCTTTTGTGCGGTTTTTGGGTCAAGCGCTGCGGTATGCTCATCGAGGAGGAGGAGGCGGGGTTTTTGTATCGTAGCCATTAGAAGGGTAAGCGCCTGTCTTTGTCCGCCAGAGAGTAGACCAACCTTTGTTGTCATCCTGCTTTCTAAGCCAAGGTCAAGCATTGCAAGCTCTTTTTTATAGCGCTCTTTTTCTGCTGGACGAATTCCCCAGGCGAGGCTGCGTCTTTTCCCCCGACGATATGCGAGGGCGAGATTTTCATCGATTTGCATATTTGCAGCAGTTCCCAACATCGGGTCCTGGAAGACGCGGCCGAGAAAGCCTGCTCTTTTATGTTCTTTTTCTTCGGTAACATCGATGCCGTCAAAATAAATATGTCCTGAGTCAACTTCATAGACTCCTGCGATGAGGTTTAATAATGTCGATTTTCCCGCACCATTGCCGCCGATGACGCTTACAAAGTCGCCTTCTTCTAGTTTGAGGTTTATATCGATTAAGGCTTTGCGCTCGTTAATTGTGCCTTCATTGAAGGTTTTATGTACAGAATCTAAGGCTATCATTGTATACTCGCTTTTTTATTCGTTTCTGATTTTTTCTGAAGTCGATTTATTTTACGTTTTTGGTGTCTAGTCCTTTTTGCATTGATAACGGGAAGGGCGAGGGCAAGAGCAACTATGACTGCAGTTAAAAGCTTTAGGTCAGTTGATTTCATACCGAGTTGTAAAACAATTGCAATGATAATGCGATATAAAATAGAGCCAAAGACAACCGACATAAGTCTATACCAAAAGCTAAAGCGTTTGCCAAAAATAACTTCACCGATGATAATCGAAGCGAGTCCTATAACAATTGTTCCAGTTCCCATTCCAACATCTGCGTAGCCCTGGCTTTGAGCAACCAAGGCACCGCTAAAGGCAACGAGGGCATTTGAAAGCATGAGTCCTATATTTTTCATCGACTCAGTATTAATCCCAAGCGCCTGCACCATCTTTTCGTTACTTCCGGTTGCACGAATTGCGCTGCCAAGTTCTGTTCCAAAAAACCAGTACAAGATTGCAATTACAATTGCAGAAAAAATACTTCCTATAAGTAGGGAACCGAGGGTTTTACTTAAACCAAATGAAGAGGTAAGGGTGAGCATTGTTTCTTGCCCAAGAAGCGGTATATTTGCCTGTCCCATAACTCGGATATTTACCGAGTAGAGTGCAATCATTGTAAGAATTCCTGCAAGTATGCCGGGGATTTTTAGTTTTGTGTGTAAAAGCCCCGTAACGAGACCAGCAAGAGAGCCAGCAAAAAAAGCAATGACTAAGCTGAGGTAGGGAGAGAAACCGCTTGTGATGAGAATTGCAGAAACGGAGCCACCGAGAGCAAAGCTTCCATCGACCGTGAGATCAGCAAAGTTTAAAATTTTATAAGTAATAAAAAG
>JAAZLA010000160.1 GCA_012799545.1 Treponema sp. | reverse complement strand
TCAAGACCGAGTTTTTGCAACCTGTCTTTTAATCCAGCTAAACGGATAGCACTTGGTCCCATGTCAGAACCATGCCTATTGCCTCCAAAGTCGAGGGGCATTTCCAAAATATGTATGCTCATCTTTTTATTATAAGGTGGTTTTTTTAGCATGACAAGAGCGCCTGGGGAAATTTTTGTTTTCAAGCAAAAAAGGCTAAAAAAACAGAGTGATTTCCTTTCCTTTTTTTCTCCTTGCTATGTTATACTAGTAGTATATAATCTGAAACTATGAGGAATTGCTATGAATAAAACCATTGTTTGTTTTGGAGAGATAATGCTTCGCCTAAAATCGCCAGGTTTTGAAAGACTTTTACAAAGTCCCTTGCTTGAGGCGACCTACGGTGGCGGCGAGGCAAATGTTGCAGTAAGCCTTGCATATTTTGGTAAAAGAACAGCTTATGTAACAGCCCTTCCCGATAATGCGCTTGGAGACGGAGCGCTTCGTGAGCTACAAAAACACGGCATTGATGTATCAAACTGTATTCGAAGTTGCGGACGAATGGGCTTGTACTTTTTAGAAGGCGGTTCCATGCAAAGAGCTTCGACGGTGCTTTACGACAGAGAAGGAAGCAGCATCGCAAGAGCTTGCGCCCAAGACTTTGAGTGGAAGGCTATTTTCCAAAATGCGTCGTGGTTACATCTTACGGGCATTACGCCTGCTATTTCTCAAGCCGCTGCCGATTCTAGCTTGGAAGCGGTAAAACAGGCAAAAAAAGCGGGCTTAAAGGTTTCGATTGACTTAAATTATCGAAAAAAGCTCTGGAACTATGGAAAAACTGCTCCAGAAGTGATGACGGAGCTTGTTGCCTATGCAGATTTATTGATTGCAAACGAAGAGGATATACAAAAATCACTTGGTATGACTTCGCCTGTTCAGGTGGAGTCTGGGCAGCTTGATATAGATTCGTATAAAACACTTCTTACACAGGTTCGAGAGAAATTTCCACAGCTTGAATGGATAGCGGTAAGCTTGAGGGAATCTTTTTCAGCCGATGAAAATAATTGGTCGGGCTTGTTATCGACTAAATCGACCTTATATCAATCTAAAAAATACGAATTGCGCGATATTGTCGACAGAGTTGGGGGAGGAGATGCTTTTTCTGCTGGCCTTATCAAGTCCTTGATAGAAAAACCAGAAGACCCCCAAGCAGCCTTGGATTTTGCTCTTGCGGCTTCGGCTTTAAAACATACGATTTCGGGAGATTTTAATCTTGTAACAGAGGCAGAAGTAAAAAGTCTTTTGCAAGGTGATAGCTCAGGGCGAGTGCAAAGATAATTTTTATTTCTTAATCTATTTTTTTTCATGCCGATACTCTAGGTATGAAAGTTTCCCAAAAATTAGGCATGAGTATTGGATTTTTTTTCCTCCTTATGGCAGCCCTGCTCCTCGTGAGCTTGGGCTTGTCATTTCTGTATTATGATACAAGTTCAGTAACGCAAAACTTTTTTGCATATATTGGTTTAGCCCTTGTTTCTATCTATGGCTATTCGTCCTTGCTTGTTCCCGTTTTTTTATTTGCTTCGGGTATTGTTTTGTTTTTGCCACCATGGAATACAAAAAAAGCCTTCTTGTTGGCTTTTTCATTATTGCCTTTTTTTACAGTAGTTTTTGCAGAAAAACTAATAAAAACAATGACTCAAGAAAGCAGCCAAGCAATTATGCGTTTGCAAATTTTTGGCATTTTTGTCGTTGCCATTATTATGCTTATAATCGAGTACCTCTCTGCAAATCTTGTTTTTGATGCAGCGATTGAAATCTTGACAGCTAAAAAAAATCCAAAAGTAAAACAGACTAAAGCGCAAGAAAACCTCGGTCAAAAAAATCTAAGTCAAAAAAATCTTCAAAAAGAAATAAATCCTGATGCACTAAAAACAGAGGAGAGAAAAGATCTCCTTTCAGAGTTGGATTCTTTTTTACCTCCCGAGGAAGACCCTGCCTTATTTGAAGAGATAAAAAACACAGAAATTCTTGAAGACATTGCACAAGGTGAAGAAACGCTTTTTGACGAAGTGGCTCCTGCTTCTTTAGCTGATAATGACTTGTTTTTTTCTGAGCTTGAAACAGTCGATGAAATTGCCTTAGATGAAACAACTCCTGATTTAAATCTAAGCCAAAAAAGTCAGCAAGATGCAGAAGCCGACGTGACTATAGAAAAAAAAGATGCACCCGTGGTCTTACGTTTTGATAAACCCAAAATCGATATTTTAGAAATTGCAAAAGAAAAAAGTACAAGTTTTGAAAGTGAAGATGAAGAAGCTTTTTTACTGAACCCTTTCGGGGACGATGACTTTGATTTAGATGATGCTGACATCGATACTGATATCGACGATGATATTGATGATAGTGACGATGATTTAGAGATAGAAATAGAAGGTATAGATTTTGAAGAAAAATCAGTTGTCAAAGCTGGTTCAAAAAAAAAATTAAAAGCCTATGAGCTACCCGCAGATGAACTCTTAACAAGCTATCCGGGGGATGAGTACTGGGTTATTGGGAAGGAAACAGAAGAGGCGGCGCAGTTACTAAAAGAAACGATAAATGAGTTTAAAATTCACGCAGAGGTTACGGGAATACGAAAGGGTCCTGTTATAACAATGTTTGAAGTGCTGCCGGCACCAGGGGTAAAGTTGAGCAAGATTGTTTCCTTGCAAGACAATATTGCACTTCGCCTTGCCGCTTCAAGTGTGCGTATCGTGGCACC
>JAAZLA010000159.1 GCA_012799545.1 Treponema sp. | reverse complement strand
TTTCTCGCTCAATAATGCGGTGGTTTTGCATGAGGTAGATTTTCAAGTTCTTCTAGCTCTTTTATTTTATTTTCTAGACGGGTATTTTGTCGTTTTACTTTTTCTATTTCCTTCCATAAGTTGAGTGCTTCCTCTTGTGTTTTCACTAAAAAATCTTCTACATGTGCAAGACTTGTTTCTGTTTTCATGAGGCGCTCTTCAATTTCTAGAAGTCTGTTTTTATCGCTTGTTAAGTCTGTTTCCATAATTCTATGATAAGGATTAGCTAAAAAGAATACAAGAGCTATATAAAAAAACTAGCCCAAAAGAGAGCTAGTTTTTTATTTTTATAAACGCAATTATTATCGATTCTGATTGTTTATTGCATGCTGTATAAATCGCGTTTTGTATATTTTGTGTGTAAAAGCTCGTGTGCTTTATGGCTATTTGGCTTTTCTAAAAAATCTGTATAGATTTTTTGTATTAGAGGATTTTGATGACTTGTTCGAATTTCGCTTGCTGTATCATCTTGGTAGAGAGCTTGCGCGCGAAGTTTTCGAACCTCATCTGTTACGCCATAGGGTTGTCCACCACCTGCAACGCAGCCACCACGACAAGCCATAACTTCTACAAAGTGATAAGGAATTTCCTTTCCTTCATCTCGTGCTTTTCGTATTTCTGCCATAACTGGCTCTACGCTTGAAAGTTGATGGATAACGCAAAGTCGGATTATCTTTCCTTTGAGATTAACTTCAGTAACTTTTACATTTTCCAAGCCGCGCACTGCTGTGTAATCAAGGTCGCCAAGTTCCTCTCCAACAACGAGCTTATATGCTGTTCGAACAGCTGCTTCCATAACTCCACCAGTTGCACCAAAAATTGTTCCGGCTCCAGAATATGGTCCGATAGGGCTATCTGCTTCGGATTCTTCGAGTTTCGCAAAATCGATGCCGGCGAGACGTATTAAAGATGCAAATTCTCTTGTTGTTAAGACTTTATCTACATCGGAAACACCGGAAGCGTACATTGAATCATCTCGGCGCGCTTCGTATGCTTTTGCGGTACAGGGCATGATTGAGACGGAATAGATGTCTTGCGGTTTTGTTTTTATCGATTTAGCAAAGTAGGTTTTTGTAATTGCTCCTTGCATCTGCTGTGGACTTTTCGCACTTGATAAGTGTGGTAGATAATCATGATAATTTTTTTCGCAGTAATCGACCCAACCAGGGCAGCAGCTTGTAAACATTGGAAGTGGTCCGTCGTTTGTAAGCCTGTCTACGAGCTCTGTTCCTTCTTCCATTATGGTAAGGTCAGCAGAAAAGTTTGTATCAAATACATATTTAAACCCAATGATGCGTAGGGCTGTATAAATTTTTCCTGTGCTTATGGATCCTATGGGGAGACCAAATTCTTCACCGAGGGCGACTCGAACTGAAGGGGCAATTTGCACCGCAGAAATAATGTTTGGGTCTGAAAGTTTTTCAAATACATCTGTGAGAGGGTTTTGTGTTGTGATTGCACCTACAGGGCAGTGGGCAGCACATTGCCCACAGCGAACGCAGGGACTTTCAGAAAGATTCGCACCAGCTACAGGACCTATTACGGTTCTGTCTCCACGACCGGTGTATTCTATTGCGTGCACATTTTGCATTATTTGGCAGGCTTCAACACAGCGCCCACAGTTGATACATTTATCTCGGTCAAAAACAATTACTTCATAGGAATTATCTATGGGCTGGTTTTTGAGTATTTGTGTAAATCGAGGTTTTTCTCGAAGACCAAACTCGGCGGCAATATCTTGTAGTTCACAGTTGGTATTGCGTTCGCATTGCAAACAATCGCTGGGATGATTTGATAAAATCAACTCCAAAATGGTACGGCGAGCTTTGAGAATTTCTGCGTCATGTGTGATGAGTTTCATGCCATTGGCTACTTCTGTACAACATGCGCGAAGCATCTTTGAAGTCCCAGCTACACGCACAATACAGATTCCACATGAAGACCAAGGTGGTAGATCTGGAGTGTAGCAGAGTGTTGGTATGTTTATATGTAATTTTTTTGCAGCGTCGAGGATTGTTGTGCCTTTTTCGACCTGCACTTCTTTGTCATTTATAGTTAGGCTTACCATGTATTTCTCCTATTTTACCTTTTTGTCAAAGGTATATTCTAATAAAATTTTAGTTCACAACAATTGCATCAAACTTACAGGCGTTAAAGCATTCACCACATTTAATACATTGAGTTTGATTAATAAGGTGTTTTTCTTTTCGCTCTCCGGTAATACATCCAACAGGGCATTTTCGAGCACAAAGACCACATCCAATACACTTGTCAGTGATTTCATAGGTAATAAGTTTTTTACATTTACCAGAAGAGCATTTTTTATTTACGATGTGGTTTATATATTCTTGCTCGAATTTTGCGATAGTTGAAAGAATAGGGTTTGGTGCAGATTGTCCAAGCGCACAGAGTGAGCCTTGTTGCATAGCAAAACCTATGTCTTTTAGCTTTTGTAAATCATCCAATTCACCCCTACCGTCTGAAATTTTTTCAAGAAGCGTATAGAGCTGTCGTGTCCCTATGCGACAAGGCGAACATTTTCCACAAGACTCATCGAGGCAAAATTCCATGTAGAATTTTGCAACGTCGATAACACAATCATCTTCGTCCATAACGATCATACCGCCAGAACCCATCATGGAGCCTAGTTTTGTAAGGTTTCCAAAGTCGATTGGTGTATCTAAAAATTCCTCTGTAATAATACCGCCAGAAGGTCCGCCCGTTTGTACACCTTTTATTTTCTTGCCGCCTTTTATACCACCACCAATTTCGTATACAATTTCGCGCAAGGTTGTTCCCATGGGGACTTCTACAAGACCTGAGTTTTCGATTTTTCCTGTAAGCGCAAAAACCTTTGTTTCCTTTGAGTCTTCTGTCCCAATAGAATTGAACCATTTTTCTCCACGAGTCATAATAATAGGAATGTTTGCAAAGGTTTCGACGTTATTGATAATGGTTGGTTTTCCCCATAATCCAGAAATAGCTGGGAAGGGTGGTTTTGGTGTGGGCATTCCACGTAAGCCTTCGATAGAGCGTAGCAGAGCGGTTTCTTCGCCACAAACAAAGGCACCTGCACCCAAGCGAATTTCAATGTCAAAATTAAAACCTGATCCGAGGATATTATCTCCGAGCAAGCCTTTTTCGTGGGCTTGATTCATAGCGACTTTCAAGCGATCTATAGCAAGCGGATATTCAGCACGAATATAGACAAAACCCTTGTTTGCACCGATAGCTATACCACAAATCGTCATCGCTTCGATTACAGAGTGCGGATCTCCTTCGATGATAGAACGGTCCATGTAGGCACCTGGATCACCTTCGTCGGCATTACAAACAACGTATTTTACATCGCTTTTTGTTTTATGGGCTGTTTCCCATTTGAGCCCAGTCGGAAAGCCTGCGCCACCGCGACCGCGAAGATTTGATTTTTTCAGAAGGTCTATAATTTCTTTTGGCTGCATCTCAAAAAGCGATTTTTCTAGGGCAAGGTAGCCATCCCGCGCTATGTATTCGCTTATATCTTCTGGATTGATAATACCGCAGTTTCGAAGTGCTATTCGGTATTGTTTTTGATAGAATTGAATTTCTTCAACTTGTTCAATGTTTTTTTCTTCTTGATTATAGAGGAGCCGTTTTACTTCACGCCCCTTTACGATTTGTTCTGCAATAATAGTTTTTGCATCTTCTGGTTTTACTTCTACATAAAACGAATCTTCGGGAAGTACTTTTACAATTGGACCTTTTTCACAAAAGCCAAAACAACCCGTTTTTACGATTTGTACCTTATCTTCTACACCAAAGTTTTTTGCTTCGGCAAGAAGGTTGTTAAAAATTTCGTCTGCCTTTGAGGATTCACATCCTGTTCCTCCGCAAACTAAAATATAATGTGTATAAGCCATGTATTCACCTTACCTTATTTTTTTACGACATCAACTGAAGGATAGTCAATAATGAGTTTATCCAAAAGTGTTTTACCAATAATATGTTTTTCAACAATTTCTTTTGAAACATCGGGACTTACATTGCCATAGATAACCTTTGGCATATCTGGTGCTATCACCTCAACGGTTGGTTCGTTCGCACAAAAACCCATGCAACCAGTTTGTCTAATAATTGTTGTATGTGCAAGATTTTTTTCTTTCAATTCTGTAATGAATGAATCCAAGGTTAATTTTGCACCGCTTGCAATACCGCATGTTCCCATACCAACAATTATTTGTACGCTTTTGCCATCAGTTTCACGTCGTTGAATTTCTGTTTGTGTTTCATTTCGAAGTTTTCTCAAATCTTCTAATGTCATCTTTGCCATAATTTCTCCTGTTTGCTATTTCCTATTCTTCGTGACTTTCTAAAAAAGTCCTGAGCATGTCGAGTGATTCAACTGTTTCCAATTCTCCTAAGGCTTCGATGAGCTCACTGCGAGAAATAGAGTAGTTTTTTGAATCGTCTTTAGTTTCCTTTATACGATCGATGCGCATTTCATAGTTTTGAGGGAAACTAAGTATTTGTCTAAAAAGGCTTGTGAGGCAACCAAGGGGTGGTGTGTCGATATTTGATAAGGAAAAAACAGCTTTAAGCTTTGTTCCCTTCGCTTTTTGTGAATCAATATGCCATGTGCCATCAGTTTGGTTTGCAGTTTGTATAAGAAATGGTATGCCAAGCCCTATTTTTCTGTTTGGGTGTTTTATACCATCAGTATAGAAAGGGTTTCTTACTTTTTCCAAAGTTTCACTGTCCATGCCTTTTCCATTGTCTTGTATTTCAAAAGAAAGTTCGGTTTCTGTTTCATGCACTCGAACAGATATAACTTTTGCATCTGCTTCAATTGCGTTTTGCGTTAAGTCAGCTATCAATTCACAGATTGTGTAGTGCATTTAAATCGAACCTTAGTTTTTTTCTTTTCCATTCTTGTAAATGTCAAGAATGTCGGGGATTTGTTTTGTTGTGAGTTTTCCGTAGACATCACCGTTAATAGCCAAAACAGGAGCCAGCCCACAACAACCGATACAGCGAACAGGTTCTATGGAGAAGAGTCCATCTGGAGTTGTATCTTGTTCTGCCTCAAGCCCTAAAAGTTTTTTTGTTTCATCTATGAGCTCTTGCCCGCCTTTGAGATAACAGGCAGTTCCCATACAAACGGAGATTTTAAATTTCCCTGGTTTTTTTGTCTTAAAAAAATGGTAGAAGGACATAACACCATAGACTTTTGCTAAATGTGCGCCAGTTTTAATTGAAATTGCCTTGGCAGCATCTTGGGAAATATAGCCTTGTTCTTCTTGTACCTTGTGGAGAATCATTATAAGATTTCCCGGCTTATTTTTCCATTCTTTGATAAATGCATTAAGCTCTTTTGAAAAGCCTGCATTCTCTACATCATTCATACAGCCCCCGTTAAATAATATATCGATAAAATATGCACTATTATAGCGAGAAAATAAACTTATGGCAAGAGTGGGATATTTTTCTTGGCTTTATATCGATAAAATTTTATCTATATAAAGCTCGTTTTTTTAGCTGTCCCAGTTCAGTTCAATTATAAGTTTGTTATTGGTTAGTGGTTTGGAGTTTTTGTGAAGTGCAAGTAAGGCATAGAGGCTCAAAGAAAGATGCGCAGTATTTGCATCGACATGAATTGAGGCTAGATCTGTATGGGAAACAGATGCGCTTGTAATTTTTTTTGGAGCTCTAATAGCAATCTTGACAAAGGAATTTTCAAAAGCTTTTGAAAGGCTTTGTCCATAGACGAGGGAAAAGAGAGAAAGGTATTCTTCTGCTTCCATTTCTTCATCGGTAAGGGCAGGCGCCATAAGTAAGTCGGCATACTCTTGAATTTCGCTTGGCATACTTTGTATGAGATTTTGCATAATTTCGGGGCTTATACAAATAGTAAAGCTTACCTTGTTTTCATGCTTTTCAATGCTGAGGAATTCTGCAAGTGGGTTTGCATTGTTTTTAAGTATTTGCTTTTTGCTTTCAATTTCTACTGCAATCGGTGATGGAAGTCGAATTGTATCGATACTAAAACCTGATTTAGTTAAGCTGGTTTCAATTGCCTCTTTTTGAAATAAGGCGCTTTTAGCATCAAGTCCCATGAGGCTACGGATCTGCGGTTCAATGCTCGCTTCCAATGCGCTTGCAAACTCTAAGTCTATAGCAAGTGTTTCATCTACAACAATGTTTATGCCTGGTGCACAAGATGAGAGCAGAAAAATAAGGCTAAGAGAAAAGAGAAGATAAATCTTTTTTTGTTGCATAGTTATCCTTAAAAAAGAATGGTTTTTCAATTATCTAAAAGCACTATCATTCTTTCATTTTATAGGAGTATTTGCAAGCCTGTTTTGAAAACAAGACTCGACCTATATCCATTATAAAAAGACAGGGCTTCATTGGTTACAGTTTTGTAATAGGTATAGTTTATTTTTTGGAAAAGATAGCCCTTCATACCAAAAAAATTGTAGACGTCGCTTTCAAAAGAGATGCCCATAAAAAGGGGATAAATAGGTGCCTTGACATCGATACTATTGTTTCCCTCATCTATGCGTGCGGAGCCCAGAGAAAAGACAGGTCCTGTGTAAATCTTAAGGTTTGGGTTTATTTCTAGGCTAAAATAGATAGGTATGTGAAAAACAGATAAAAAACTATCATAGTTGAAGTCGACTCCGAGTCCAAAATTGTTGGGAAATTTTTTTGTCTGAAGGAAGGCGTGAGCGCTAAAGCCTCTTGTGCTCAAAAAAATAGATTCTATATTATAGAAACTCCAATCTGCACTTATACCCGCTTCAAATTGTATATACTCGTTATATAAAAAGCCAAAAGAGCTTTCAGTTTTTGCTGTTTGTGTTTCGTTCTTTTTGTTTTGATTAGAAGACTTTGTTTTTGGCGCACTTGTCGTTGTGTTTTTCGTTTGCGTGTTTTGTGTCAAAGTATTTTCTTCAAGTACACGACCAACTCCTGCATAACTTTGTGCCCAGTAGTTTTCAGAAAGTGATGAGACTATTACGCCAGTATTTGGACCGCTACTCGCTGCATGGATAAATTGATTATTTCCCATATATAAACCGACGTGGGAAATACTTGAGCCGAGAGTTTTGAAAAAAACGAGATCTCCAGCCTCTTTTTGTGCATCGGGGATTATTTTTACCCAGTCATAGAGCGCTTCTGTTGTTCGGGGAAGACTGATCTGAATGCTATTGAGAGCTGTTATATGGATAAAACCTGAACAGTCAATGCCGTTTTTTGACATACCACCGTAGAGGTAGGGAGTCCCGATATACTGCTTTGCCTCATCGATCCATTTACGAGCGCGATTATTTGTCTGCGTAAAACTATGCGAGAGAATGAGAAAAAATAAGGCTATAATAAAAACACGTCGTTTCATACTCATAGTATCGGAATCTTAGCATATTTTTGCATATAAATGCTAAAAAATCTTCTTTTTTGCAACCTTTTTTCTTATTTTGTGTCATACTAATGAGGGTTTTTTAATATTTAAAGAGGAATAAAAATGAGTAAAAAAACACAACAAAAGCCTTGGGACTTTTTAGAGGAATTTAGAGGAAGCCTCTTTACAGCTGACTGGCCTACCTTGCCTCAAATGTTTTTAATATCGACGAAGCGCTATCCTGATAGAGCTTGTTTTACTGACTTTGATGCGGAAAAACACACGCTTTCTTATACAGAGGTTTTGGAAAAGGTAGAAAACCTTGCTCTTTGGTTAAAAAATAATGGCGTGAAAAAAGGTGATCATATAGCAGTTTTTGGGAAGAACTCTCCCGAATGGGCAACGGTTTATTTAGCAGCAGGTTTTGCAGGAGCAATCATTGTTCCCATAGACTACGGTCTCCACGATAAAGAGATTGCTACCTTATTGGCTGTTTCTGCACCCTCTTTTATTTTTGTTGACGAAGAAAAATACGATGTTTTTAAAAAATCTCATGGTGAAAAAGTCTTTTCTCTTAGTAAAAAGAAAGGCGACTATGTCTATGACTTAAAAGGTTCTGGAAACTTTGAAATGCCTGAACTTGCAGAAGATGATACCGCAGCTATTTTATTTACCTCTGGTACTACAGGAAATCCAAAAGGTGTTATGCTTTCGCATAAAAATCTTGTCTCAGATTGCTATATCGCACAAACAAATATGACTATTTATCATACCGATGTTTTTTATGCCTTACTTCCTATTCATCACTCATATACGATGCTTGCGGTATTTATTGAAGCTCTTTCAGTTGGTGCCGAAATTGTGTTTGGAAAGAGCATGGCTGTAACGAGAATGCTCAAAGAGCTCAAAGAAGGCAAAATTACGATGCTTTTAGGAGTACCTCTCTTGTTTAATAAGCTCGTAGGAGGCATTCTCAAAGGCATTCGAGAAAAGGGTGTTTTGGTAAATGCATTTATGCACTTCCTTCTCGGATTTTCCTATATCTTAAAAAAATATTTTAAGCTCAATGCAGGCAAGGTTTTGTTTAAGTCCATTCTTGAAAAGGTTAGCTTATCTACCATACGAATTGCTATTTGTGGTGGAGGACCGCTTGCGGAAAGTGTTTTTAAGGTTTATCAAGCCTTGGGTATCGATTTTGTACAAGGTTATGGTTTAACAGAAACATCGCCCATCGTTGCGCTCAATCCAAC
>JAAZLA010000158.1 GCA_012799545.1 Treponema sp. | reverse complement strand
TTACGCACCGAACTAACATCATAGCGATACATGTTTAAGATATTTGGATTAAAGATAACAAGGTCTTTGGGATTTTCTGTTTCTATTTCTACAAAAATTCTTTTTCCAAAAAACTGCTTACGATATTCTCCTGGAGCAAAATTGATGATAGCTAAGCCTTCACTATTTGTTATTCCTTCTGCAACAAGGTTTAAAGTTTTTCGCTGCCGAAGAAGAGAGAAGGAGCGTTCCATCGGAGAAGAATAAAAGCGCACCCGTGCATTTGCTATGGGTTCAGCCTTGCTTAAGCTCGAGACGAGAACGACAGCCTTGTTATAGGCATAGCGTAAACTTGCCCCAATATCTGTTACTTGAATTTCTTGCGTATTAGTTTGCTCTCTTTCTTTATATTCGCCATCATAGTTTTTGTACTTATAACGCATATTTGCGGAGAAGATAGCCCAGCCCCATTTTTCACCAACTTCTTTTTTTAGGTGAGGTTCTAAGTCTACAAGATGGGTAACTCGTTTATTTTTTGGAATCATCTCTGCATCGAATTTTTTTAGAAAATCATTGACTCGATATTCCGAGCCTTCTAAAATATTTTGAAATTCAAATGCAATCTTGGGAGCAAACTCCGCTTCAAGAAGGGCAAAGCCATAATCTTTAAAGTCTACAAAGCTGCGAGCAGGAGGAACTGATACAAGGGCGCGAATTTTTTCAACTATGCTTCTTCCATAGATATCTTTTACTTCTGCATCCATGCTAAAAGAATAATTTTGCTCATACACTACGGGTAAGCCAAAAATACGAATCGTCCTTCCTAAGATTTCTACATTGTCCTTTGTAAGAGGCATTGAAGGAGTCGTTTTTATTCCCTTTACAATCTCATCGATTTGTTTTGTATCCAAGTTATGGCTATATGTTATTTCCAAGGGGTTTGTATACTTACTATAACTTTGCCCTTCAGTATACATCCTTGTTTGCACAAAGGGACGCAAGCTTTGAAAACTCACCGCCTGCCTTTTTTCTGTACCAATAAAATGCTTTTCAGATCGTCCACCTTCAAGCAAGAGAACAGTAATTTTTTTATCTTCTGGAACAGTATCTTCTATCGAAACATGTAAAAGATTTTCATACGCCTTGAGAACAGAAAAGTTTAGCTTTACATCATCAGCATAGATTTCAAGATAGTCTTTTATTACCTCGGGATTTACAGGATAAGAAAACACAAGGGCAATATCTTTTGCTAAATCAAGGGGAACATCGTTGTTGTTTACATAGACGCCTTCTTTTTGTGCGCTATAGCCAGGAATAACTGAAAGCATACGAAGCGCCTGTGTTTTAAAACGAAAACTCGTTTCCCCTTTTATCGTTTCACCGTCTATAGAAACAAGGGCAGGATTTACTTCTACCTTGTATTCCATTTGAGGTATGGTTAAATCGCTTGCCTCAAAAGCAAGAAGGCTTGTTCCATACCAGCGATACACTCCATCAAGTTTTGGCTCAATAGAAAACACATCCGAGCTTGTCATCACTTCGCCGAGTTTTTTCAATGCAACAACAGGTTTTGAAAACTGTACATAGATTTGCGGATTTTTTACAGAAGCAGGCAGTTCCCCTTCTGGCTCAAAACTTAGAACCCGAAACTCATCTTCATTTTGAAAGCGAATTCCCTCTGTGCTCTCCTCTCGACTTGCTTTTGTATTTGTACAAGAAAAAATCAAGACTAAGATAGCTACAAGCAAGAAAGATAAATACGTTTTTTTCATAACTCAAATCCTCTTTTATATCGTTTTTATTTATAGAATATATT
>JAAZLA010000023.1 GCA_012799545.1 Treponema sp. | reverse complement strand
CAAACAAAGCCAGCTGGCTTGTGTAAAAGCACATAGCGTTTTTTTTCTTCTAGTTGAATTGGCTTTCCGTCGACTAAAACACTATCTCCTTTTTCAACCTTTGTCCCCAGTTCACTTACAGTGCTTCCATTTACGCTCACTCTTCCCGCAATAATAAAAGCCTCACTTCCTCTCCTGCTTGCTACACCGCAACGAGCTAAATAGACTTGCAAACGCAGAGGAAACATATCTTCTTTTGCTATATCGCTATTTTTTCCTGGCCTAGCATCTTTTTTTTTATCGGGCAAGTTCAAACCTCTCACTTTCTGTTTCATCGAGTTTAGGTAAGTCAGCAATACTATTTAATCTAAAAAACTTTAGAAAGTCTTTTGTTGTGCCGAACTGTACCGGTTTCCCAGGAATATCTTTTTTCCCTACCTCTCGAATAAAATTTCGTTCAACGAGGAGGCGAATCATATTGTCGGCAGACACGCCACGAATTGCTTCAATTTCTGAGCGAGTTATGGGTTGAGAATAGGCTATAATCGAAAGCGTTTCCATAGCTGCCTTCGAAAGACGAGCCTCATTTTTCTTCCCGTATCGCTCTTTCAAAAAGTCCCATAAATCTTTTTTAGGACTCAAAACCCAGCCACCAGAAATTTGCACCAACTCAAAACCTGAATGTTCTTCCTTATATTTTTTATGCAAGGCATCTATGCATAATAAAACAACATCCTTGGAAAGCTCTGAAATCTTTGCTAAAGCATTTTCATCCAAGGGCTCTCCCTCCAAAAATAAAATCGCTTCAATCAATGCTGTTTCTTTTTCCAAATCAAACTCCATTTTATGCAGCCTCAAAGGGCTTTATTTTAATATCTCCAAACATCCTGTTTTGATAAATACTTGCCATTTTAAATTTAACCGCTTCTAAAATTGCCATAAAAGCACAGACAATATCGAGCAAGTTTTCCTTGCGCACGATTAAGTCGGTAAAAAAGCACTCTCCCCGTTCCTCTAAAAGTTCATTCATAAGTGTTATTTTTTCACTTACAGAAATCTCCTCGTATAAATCCAAAATCCTTTCAGAATTATATGAAGAAACAAGGGTAGAAAAGGTTTTTAACAAGTCCCAAGTATCTATTTTTTCCCATAATTCTTCTTCTTCAAAGGGCAAAACAGTTTGTATGCGTTTTCGCTCAAAACTCCACTCCGATTCTGCCTCTTTTTCTTCCATCAAGCTCGTCAATTTCTTAAATTTTTGATACTCGATGAGTCTGTCAACCAAATCCTTGCGTGGGTCTTCCAAGTCCTCGCCATCAAAATCAACCGCTACAGGTAGTAAAAGTCTCGATTTAATATACAAAAGATCTGCAGCCATCGCATAGAATTCTGTTAAGCTATGCAAATCTGTCGATACCGCATAATCCATATAATCCAAAAATTGTTCGGTTATCTCTGCAATGGGTATATCGTAAATATTTATCTCATTTTTTTTAATTAAAAACAATAATAAATCGAGTGGTCCTTCAAAACTCTCTAGCTTAACTGTTTTTGCATCTTCAGTTTTTATTATTTCTGCAGTTTCCATATCTACCCCTATAAAAATTTAAAACAGCGTTTTTTTATGAAGCTTTTATATGATATTGATTTTATGGATTTCAATATCCTCTTGAGCCAATAGGTCCAGTGATTCTTTAAACAACTGTCCACTTATAGGGTCGGCAGATTCGGGTAAAAGCTCAAGTAAAGGAAGCAAAACAAAGGCTCTTTCCTTGATTCTTGGATGTGGTATCTCCAAAAGCGGGCTCTGCACAATCTCATCATAAAACAAGACAATGTCAATGTCGAGACTGCGTGGTCCCTTGGGGATTTCCCTCGTCCTATCTCGCCCAAAAAGTCTTTCTATTTCCTGCGTCTTTTTTAGCAAAGACTGTGGATCTCCTGCATAATCGCCAATCACTACCATGTTGTAGAAATCAGCTTGGTTTTCGTAGTACATAGCCTTTGTTTTATATACCGAAGAATAGGAAAAACTCTCTGGCAGAAAAATACCAGAAAGTGCCTGACATGCACGCTCTAGGATTTCAAGTGGACCGAGATTTTTTCCTTGAAAGGCAAAAGATCTATTGGAGCCAAGTCCCAAAACAACGCTCTGGGACCTTCTCCGTGTTTTTTCTTCCTGCATATTTTATTTTTCAAAAAGCTCGTCTACAAGTTCTTTTGTATTCTTAGGTGCCTTATCTGGGGCGAGCCTTTGGTTAGGAAACAATTTTTCTCGAAGCTTCGTCTCAAGCTCCTTTGTGAAATCAGGATTTGCTGTTAAAAACGCAATTGCATTTTCCCTCCCCTGACCAATTTTTTCTGTTTCCGTAGCATACCACGAACCTTTTTTATCGATAAATTCATGTTTTACAGCTGCATCGAGTAAGCTTGAAATAGCAGAAATACCCTTTCCAAAGAAAATATCGAGTTCTACCTTTCTAAAAGGTGGGGCAACCTTATTTTTCACTACTTTTACACGAACACGGTTTCCAACGGAGTCTTCTTCACCCTTTGCATCAATAGATTCAAAACGTCGTACTTCCAAACGAACAGAGGAATAAAACTTAAGGGCATTTCCACCAGTTGTTGTTTCAGGATTTCCAAACATAACACCTATTTTCATACGAATTTGGTTAATAAAAACCAAAATTGTCTTTGACTTTCCGATAGTTCCCGTAAGTTTTCGCAGAGCCTGGCTCATCAAACGAGCTTGCAAGCCCATATGTGAGTCTCCCATATCTCCTTCGATTTCTGCCTGTGGGGTAAGAGCTGCAACGGAGTCCACGACTATGATATCCACAGCACCGGATCGCACCAAGCTTTCTGCTATTTCAAGGGCTTGCTCTCCCGTATCAGGTTGCGATACCCAAAGCTCATCGATGTTTACGCCAAGATTTTTTGCATACACTGGATCCAAGGCATGTTCCGCGTCGATAAATGCGGCAATGCCACCCTTTTTTTGAGCTTCTGCGATTGCATGAAGTGCCAAGGTTGTTTTTCCTGAAGATTCAGGTCCATACACTTCAATAATTCGCCCCCTCGGATAACCACCGATTCCCAAAGCTTCGTCGAGCAAGATAGATCCAGAAGGAATTACTTCTATCCCTGCAGCATTTGCCGCAGTCCCTAGCTTCATGAGGGAACCTTGCCCAAACTGTTTTTCAATCTGTAAACGAGCTGCTTCTAAAGCCTTTAATTTTTCCGGTAAATCCTCAGAAGCACTAAAATCATTTGTTATTTTCGCCATACTGTCCTCCCTTATATTAGTGGCGTTTTGCCTTAGTTTTTTTTATTTTTTAAAAATTTTATAAAAAATAAAAAAAACTAATCATAGACTGACTGATATATTGATTTTATTTTAATAACAATAGCTGAATCGACAATTTGTATTTTCCCCAGTATTTCCAAGGGGCGTGTTTCATCGACTTGTATATTGGCTGGAATGATAACAGGAACAATACCCTCTATTTTTTTCATATCCTCATACCCAATCAAGAACTGCGCTTCGCTCTTTGTTTCAGTTCGCAGAAGATTTGATAGCCTGCCACCCCAAAGCACCCAACAATCTAAATACAAATATGGATCTTTTACAATATCTGCATACTGAAGCTTTGTTTTCAATGAGTCAAAGGTCGGCTCAGCTAAATACTGCATCAAAAGTTGCGCCTTTTGTTTAATTGCAAATGAGGCATTTGAGTTGAGGATACGGTTTATTTCAATTTGTGAAAGCGTATCGTCGTTTTTTTGAAATGCGTCTTGTGCTTTTTTATAAGATTTTTCAAGCTCGCTCGCTGTCAAAATATAACGATATAACGAAGTGGCTATGTCTTTTTCCAAGCTATTGGCTTTTTCTTCCAGTGTTAAATTGAGAGCGGATAAATCAGCTCTTTGTATTTGTGCGTGATTTTGTTTTTGCAAAAAGAAAAAAGCACCAAGCCCAAGTATAGATAGAGTCAAAAAAACTGCTAGGATAGAAAAAACAGGATTTTTTTTTGGTAGCGGGGGATAAAATCGTAGAATTTTACCATTATATATCCACTGAGAAATAATTTCTGTATCGCCGTATTTTTTCAATAAAAGCAAAAATCGTCGTGCGTACGGATTTTGTGCATCGATATCTAAGGCATCAAGGCAATACGAAAGAGAGCGATCTACCTGCCCCTTTCTCAAAAAAATACAGGCTTGCGCAAGAATTAAGTTGACATCTTGCATTTTTATATTTCGAGCCTTTTTAAAATATAATTCCGCCCCCCCGATATCACCCAAATACAAAAAAGAAAGTCCGAGTGTATAGTGAAATTGAAAAGAGTTATTAAAACTGATGATATTTGGCTCCAAAAGATTTGCCGCTTTGGCATATTCTTTTTTTGCCAGCAGAGATTGTGCTTTTTTTATTATATCAACAGGGGCCATAGAAGGTTTTATTTCCTTAAAAATTCTAATATTGCATCAAGTTCTGCATTTAACTTTAATAATTCTGTTCGATCCAAAGACGTATCCTCATTTTCCAAGGCTTCGATTTTTGCCAAAAGCGCTTCGATATATGCCTTATCAAGTTGATCGCTCGTTATGGATTTTGTATACGCATAGGGATTTTCTGCCTGCACGGAAAGGTCATCTAAAGGTTCCTCAAGCCCGCTCTTTTCTTCTATAATGGTTGTATCAAGACTTGGTTTTTCTAAAACAGGCTCAGAAATCTTTTGATTTTCTACTTTTGCGCTAACTACTCTATAAGGATCTAAGCCGTCTTGTGCAAAACTCAAAGAGAGTTGGAAAAGAGCAGTTTTTTCAGGGTCAGTCTTTTGTGCAGCCCAGTATAAGGCGACTGCAGAATTGTTATATGAATATACAGAGTTGAAGCTACGTCCCGTTAAGCCATTTATATCCCATGTTTGTGCTAGTACAAAATCCTTATT
>JAAZLA010000157.1 GCA_012799545.1 Treponema sp. | reverse complement strand
GGACAAGAGTTTTCTCGGCATGAAATTGTTTTGTACGACATCTTAAAAAATCCTCTCTACGTGGGTAAAATTACAGAAGAGCTAGAGTCAAAAGAATCTATGCTAAAAAAATATCCACAAACATTTTCTTATCGAGAGTTTTATAGGACGGGAGATTATTCTGCTGTTATTTTATGTCCTGAAGTTTTTATTGATGATACAATGAGCCTTAATAAAAATTACGAATAGGATTGAATAATGGATACACTTAGTCGAAAAATAAAAACCTTTGTTCTGCGTTCTGGTAGGATGACGGAAAGTCAAAAAGAAAAATATCATCATCTTAAAGAAAAATGGGTGATCCCGTTTGAAAAAAAATTATTGGATATTGATTCTTGTTTTTTAAAAAAGCAAGATCTTGTGATTGAAATAGGTTTTGGAATGGCAAAGGCTACGAGTCTCATTGCTCAAGAAAACCCCACTACAAATTATTTGGGGATTGAAGTACACAAGGCAGGTGTTGCAAAACTTCTAAGCGAGATTGAAATGCACAGTCTACAAAACGTACGTATTCTTGAGCATGATGCACTCGAGGTTTTGGAATATATGATTCCTGACAATTCTGTTTCTGCTTTTCATGTTTTTTTTCCCGATCCCTGGCCAAAGAAAAAGCATCACAAAAGGCGATTTATGCTTCGACCAAATACAGATCTTTTAGCAAAAAAATTAAAAAAAGATGCTTGTATTTATATGGCAACTGATTGGGAAGATTATGCCTATCATGCTTTAGAAGAATTGACCGCAACTGAAGGCTTGAAAAATAAATATGAGGACATAAAAAACACCTTGTTGGGTTTTGCTCCAAAACAAGACTGGCGTCCAGAAACAGGCTTTGAAAAAAAAGGGAAAAATGCAAATAGGCGTATTTTTGATTTAGTCTTTGTAAAGTCTTGAGGCGAAGATAATGAAAAAAGAGTATTCAGTAGAAGAATTAGTTTCTCTTATAGAAGGCTATCAAGCTTCATACTATGGAGGTGAGGCGGAAATTTCTGATGAAGCCTTTGATCAACTTTGGGATTTATTAAAAGAGAAGGATCCAGATAATCCACTTTTACAAAAGATAGGTAGCGATATTCTTCCTGAGGAAAAGACAAAAACAGGTGGCGTTTTTCAAAAAGTACGGCATCTCATCCCTATGGGAAGTCAAGAGAAGGCTGCAAATCCAGAAGAGTTTCGAGCCTGGGCAGATAAAATGTCTTTTAAAAACTTTCTCGTTGAGTACAAACTGGACGGTGCAAGTTTAGAATTACAGTTTGAAAAAGGCCTGTTTACCCGCGCGGTAACTCGTGGTGATGGTGAAATAGGCGATGATATAACGAAGAATGTTTTGAAAATGCAGGGGCTTGTAAAATCCTTAAAAGATGCTGCTGGAAATAGACTCGATATAAGTGGTGGCGTTCGCGCTGAAGTTATTATGAAAAAGGAAATTCATAAAACACACTACCCTGATAAGGCAAATTGTCGAAACGCTGCAAATGGCTTGATGAAAAGAAAAGATGGTTCTGGAAGTGAGCACTTACATATACTTTGTTACGATGCTTTTTTTTCAGGGCAAGAAGCGCTGTATACAAATGAAAAAGAAAAGGTGCTTTGGATTGAAAAACAAGGTTTTGAAATTGTGCCTTTTAAGCTTTGTCAGGGTGCAAATGAAGTAATAGATTTTCGTGCACAGGTAATGGAAGAAAGGGAAGGCTTAGACTATGATATAGACGGGCTTGTTGTTAAGGGTTTGGAAATAGACCTTGCTGATGCAGAACGTCGACGACCAGAAAAACAAATTGCTTTTAAGTTTACCTTGGAAGAAGCTATAAGCATTGTAAAAAATATTGTTTGGAGTGAGTCTGGAGTAACCTATACCCCCATAGCGGAATTTGAGCCGGTATTTTTGGCTGGTACGACGGTACAAAGAGCAAGCCTTGTAAACCCAAACACTATTCGAAATCTAGGTATTAAAATAGGCAGCCATGTTGTAGTTACAAAACGCGGTGAAATAATTCCCAAAATCGAATATGTTTTAGAAGGATATAAGCACTCGTATGAAAAAAACGAGAATAGCTTAGGTTCTCTTTTTGATGAAGAAAATAGTATCTTCCCTACAAAATGTAGCGCTTGTAACACAAAACTTCTTGATGAGGGGACAAGACTTTTTTGTCCCAATAAAGCTTGTCCGAAACGTATCCATCATAGACTTGAAAAATGGGTAGCAAGTCTGGATATTCGCGACCTTGGTATAGGGCTCATAGAAAAATTGTTTTTGTCAGGAAGGCTTAGCTCTATAAAAGATTTTTATAGTCTCACAGAAGAAGACCTTCGTCCATTTTTTCTTAATGAAGAAAGTTTAGAAAAAGAAAAAGAATCCCTCGGCGCAAAGAAGGTTTACCAATCAATTCACGACAGAAAAACACTTTCGCTTTCTACTTTTATCGCAGGTTTTGACATAGAAGGTTTTGGCGAAACACAAATTGAAAACCTCATACAAGCAGGATATAAAAAACTCGAAGATTTTTTTTCAGCCTCAGTTGATGAGATAGCATCAGTTCATGGTTTTGGAGAAATCTCAGCACGCAATTTAGTTGAAGGTTTAGCTGAACATAAGGAAGAGATGTTGTTTCTTATATCAAATAAAATCCTTAGCTTAGATGAAGAAACTGAGGCAGCCTTAAGTGGAAAATCCTTTTGTTTTACTGGTGAGCTGTATACGATGAAGCGGAGCGAGGCCGAAGCTTTGGTTAAAAAAAATGGTGGTATGGTTAAAAGCTCTGTCGTAAAAGACCTCTCTTTTTTAGTCACAAACAATATTGAAAGTGGTTCGAGCAAAAATAAAAAAGCAGGTGAGCTTGGTATACCGATTATCGATGAAAAAGAATTTTTACGTTTGATTGGCCATGAATAGAACTTTTTTTACGCGCATCCTTTTTTATTTTTTTATACTCATCGTTTTTATTTTTTCTGTGAATACCGTGCATCTTCTTTTAATAATAAAAAATATTCAAAGGCTTCCTGAGCTACCGAAGCCATATGAAATGATGCGTTTTGTTATTAACTCATACGGAGATAGCTCCGTCAATGCACGTTTTTGGTTTTATGATCTACAAGGAAATGAGCTTGCCTCTCTTGAGCGTTCTTGGCCTGCAGATTATTTGAAAGTCCATTTTACGTATGCGCAGTATAATAAAAAAATGCTTGTCTATCCTACAACAATTCAAAATATACAAGTCGATAAAAAACGTCAAGCACATGGAACAGACTTGAGACCCTTTGTGCAAACAAAGACCTATGCAAGCGCTCCGAGAAGTGCAGATGAAAATACAGCCAGCGAAAAAGCTCTGAGATCTTTGGAAGCATTTATACTGCATAAGAATATCTTCAAAAAACTTTTTTTCTCATTTCGTCCTTTTTTTCTAGACGACCTTAGCCTTTCTTTAGAAAGAGCTGAACGTGGGCGTATCTATTCTCTGTACTTTGAAAATGGACGAGTCTATGTACAATAGCTTTATTTAAATAAATCAAATCGTTCTACAAAATAATCTGGATTTACCGCTTCAGCGAGAAGGCGCATTTCCCAATGCAAATGTGGGCCTGTTGCTAAGCCCGTTTTTCCAGAAAGCCCTATGAGATCACCTTTTTGCACAAAGTCGCCTTTTTTTACAAGCATTTTATCTAAGTGATAATACAGGCTATAAAGACCGGGGAAATGTTCAATGACTATCGTCCAACCAGTGGAGTTTCGCATTTCGCTCATTAAAACTTTTCCGCTTGCACAGGCAAATATTTCTGTTCCGATTGGAACTCCAAAATCTATTCCAAAATGTAAGTTTGTTTCTGATTTGCCATTGGAATAGGCAAAGGTTCTTCTGTCTCCAAAAAAACTTGTTCGTCGGGTAGAGTGAACTGGTTGCATAAATGCTTCAATTGTTTTTTTAGCTTTGAGGTTTATTGTGTTGAGGACTGCATTTAAGTTATCTATCTGTGCCATTCTTTGCGGTGAATCATCTGTTTTAATCGCGGTATTTACAGGATCGAGCAAGATAGTTTCTTTTACAAAAGTTTTTTCTTTAAGGCTAAATGGGATAAAAAGTATTTCGCTGAGTGCATTGCTTTGGAAATCTACTTGCATCGTGTAGCTTCCTGGGTTTAGATAGGTTGAAAGTGGTAGACCGACAAAGAGTATTTTTGTAGTTGGATTTATGTTTCCTTCTTCTAGATTGTACATCTTTGCGGAGCGAATTCTTTTTCCTGTTTTATTTTCTATTATTTCAACACGAGCGTTTATTTCATTTTTTATAAAAGGGCTTTCGACAAGGAGCTTTAGAAAAACGGGATCTCCCGGATATAGATTTTCGTCAAAAATACTTGTAATTATATTTGAGCCAAAGCGAAACGTTTTTGAAGCGGAAAAAAAAGGGCTGCTTGCAAAAAGAGCAAGCATAAAAAAGAGAAAAAGTTTTTTTTGTATTGTCATTTTTGTAGATCCATATTTAAGGTTTTTGTATATCGCTAACTATCATTTGTAAAGATTCCATACCGTTAAAGGTATTTCTACTTATTGTATATGCTAGATTGATTCTATCGCCTGTGTCAAAATCTCGTTTAAGTCGCTTTGATTCTCGCCAAAAAAGAGCAGGCCATTTTGTTTTATCAACAGCGAGAGTTAGTTTTAAGTGAAAGGGTTCAACCTTTCCAAGTATATCCGCATTGAGAATTTTTAATTTATCTGAGGCAAAAAGGAGGGGAGGGTTTTCTTCTCCATAGGGTTCAAATAAATCAATTGTTTTTAGAATTTCTTGTGTCAAATGTTTTTCCTGTAATTGCGCATCGATAGCAAGACTTTCTTCCACATCAGAAATTTCTAAGTTGCTTGAAATTGTCTTTAAGCGATTAAGTAGCTCAGGAAGTTTTTCTTTTTCCAAGCTAAAACCTGCGGCAAAGGCATGTCCTCCAAAGTTTATAAATAAATCGCTACATTGGTTTAGGATAGGCATAACTTCAAGGTTCTTGTTTGAACGGACTGAACCTATTATGCTATCTTCAAGGCTTGTAAGTATAAAAGCGGGTTTGCCGATAAGTTGTGAAACTCGAGCGGCTATGATGCCGGTAACCCCACGATGAATACGCTCGTCATAGATAACAACAATGTTTTGGTGGTAGTCGTCAAGGCTTTTAAATATCGCATTTTCTGCATAGCCCCAAGCCTCATTTCCGAGCTCTTTTCTTTTATTGTTTATTTCTATAATTGATTCGCAGATTTCATTTCGTTTTTTTTGCTCTGTTTCTAGGAGCAGCTCAAGGGATATTTCTGGACTACCAAGCCTTCCTGTTGCGTTTAGGGCAGGCGTTATGGACCAGGCGATATCGGTGCTTGTTATTTTTTTTCCGAGAAGATTTTGCCGTGCCATAAGTTCTTGCAAACCTGGTCGTATTCTCCCCTCATTTATGGTTTTGAGGGCTTGTTTTACAAAGAGGCGGTTTTCATTTTTTAGCGGCATAATATCTGCAATCGTGGATATTGCAAGAAGTTGTAAATCGCTTTCATCCTTGTTGAGTCCTAAGTCATTATTATTTTTTGTTTTGGAGTCACCGAGTTTTTGCATAAAGGTGATAAAGATATTAAAAAAAACATCTATCTCGGTATTTTTTTCAGGATGATAGCGCGCAATTTTTGAAAACTGTTTAAGCCGTAAAAGACTTAAATCCTTTACTGAGGGTATGAGGCTTGCGATATCGTTTTGAATGTCGTAGAGATTAAATTCAATTCCTGCTCCAAAAGCATCCTTTAAAAGTTTTTTTTCTATTGCTTCATCCCATACAAAAATTTGTTGCCCTTGCAAGAATTCAGGGAGCCTTGTTTTTGATATGCTGATAAGCCCTGGAACAATGGTTTCACTCAAGCGCTCTTTTTCACACATGTTTTGTATTTTAATACATTCTATTTGATAGGCATCTTTCAGAGGACGTACGTGTAGCAAGCAAATCTCTTGTTTATAGGCATCGCTTTGGGCAAAACGCAAGGCTGTAGCAAGCTTATAGGCAACTGCACAGCCAGAAATATGTTCAAAAGGATAGTCCTCTCCTTCCATTTTTGGGTTGATAATAATACAATCTTCCGGCAATTTTTCAGGTGGAGTGTGATGGTCAGTAATGATGACAGAAATGCCTTTTTCATGGGCGTATTGGATTTCATCGTAGTTCGATATACCACAGTCGACGGTGATTATAAGAGAGCCATAGTTTTCAGCAAAATCATCGATTGCTTGTATGTTTAATCCATATGGCTCATCATCTTTGGGAAGCCTGTAGCTGACATCAATTCCGAGGTCTTTTAAGCATTCATAGAGCAAAACCGTACTTGTAATACCGTCTACATCCCTATCTCCAAAAATAAGAACTTTTTCACCTTCAGCTTTGGCATCCATAATGCGATCGACAGCATCCTCCATTTCATTAAATAAAAAGGGATTGTGTTGATAGCGTAAATCATCTTCTAAAAAATACAAGATGTCTTCGCCCTCTGTTATGCCCCTTCGTGCCAAAATCGTTGAAACAAGGGGACCACAAGAATAGCGCGTATCAAGGGCCTTAATAATTTCTTTTGAGATTGCTTCTTTTTTCCAAATTGCCATGAGATTCCTTAACCTAGTAATATACCTTTTACTCTACCACGAATAGGAGTCAAAATCTAGCACTAAAAGATTTTCTATGCTATAGTCATTTTTATGAATGAAAAAATGCTGCATATAAATGATGTGTACAATGGTTTTACCGTTTTAGATATAAGTCCTATTCTTGACTATAAGTCTGAGGGTATTTGGCTTCGCCATAATGAAACTGGCTTAGAAATATTTCATATGTATAATGATGACAGTGAAAATTTGTTTTCTTTTGCCTTTAAAACAATTCCAAGTGATTCCACTGGTCTTGCCCATATTATGGAACATTCGGTACTCTGTGGCTCAAAAAACTACCCCTTAAAAGATCCCTTTATACGCATGGCAAATCAGTCGGTAAAAACCTTTTTAAACGCCATGACCTTTCCCGATAAGACAGTCTATCCCGCCAGTTCAACCGTCGAGGCAGATTATTTTAATCTCATGGCGGTGTATGCAGATGCGGTTTTTTTCCCATTATTGAAAAAAGAAATCTTTATGCAAGAAGCACATCGACTGGCTCTCGGTGAGGATGGGGCAGTTTCGATTCAGGGTGTTGTTTTTAATGAAATGATGGGAAACTATTCAAGTTTTGACAGCATGGTTCAGGAAAAAATCGTACAAACAATTTTGCCAGGTACAACCTATGCCTTTGATTCAGGAGGGGATCCAAGAGAGATTCC
>JAAZLA010000156.1 GCA_012799545.1 Treponema sp. | reverse complement strand
GGCAGGCCTGTATAGCACCTGGAGAAAGTAAAACGACGTATGGAACGGGTTGTTTTATGCTCATGCATACGGGTGAAAAAGCAGTTCTTTCAAAAAATAATTTACTTACAACGATAGCTCTTGGTTATAAGGGAAAAATAACATACGCCCTTGAGGGTAGTGTTTTTATGGGCGGCGCTATTATCAAGTGGCTTCGTGATGAACTCGGTCTTATTTCCTCGGCGCCAGAATGTGATGTTTTAGCGGAGTTGGTTCCCGATTCCGCAGGCCTTGTTTTGGTTCCTGCTTTCACGGGTCTTGGGACTCCCTACTGGGACATGTATGCGCGCGGTTTGCTTATTGGGCTGACGCGTGGAGTAAATAAGGCGCATATTTGTCGCGCTGCCTTAGAAGCAATTGCTTTTCAAGTAAAGGATATTATTCATTGCATGGAAGAAGATGCCTCATCAGTGCTCTCTTGCATGAAGGTTGATGGCGGTGCATCGGTTAGTGAAATTCTCATGCAGTTTCAAGCTGATATGCTCGACACAAAGGTTTTGCGTCCAAAGAATACAGAAACAACAGCCCTCGGTGCGGCTTATCTTGCAGGTCTTGCGGTGGGTTTTTGGCAGGATGAAGAGGAGCTTTTTTCTACCTGGCAAAAGGATAAAAGTTTTGAGCCAAAGATGCAGAGAGAAAAAAGAGAAGAGCTCTATGCTCGATGGAAAAAAGCGGTTGAGCGAAGTCGCTCCTGGCTTGATGTCTAAGTTTGTATAGAAAAAGGTTTATACAAAAAATCTATAGAAAAATAATGAGCAAAAAGGAGAGCAAAGGATGAATCAAAAATCTGTCTACGACCTAGCGATAATAGGGGCAGGAATAATTGGCTCGACTCTGGCGCGTTTGTTGTCGCGGTATGAGCTTTCTATTTGTCTCATAGAAAAAGAAAATGATGTTTCTTGTGGCACTTCAAAGGCAAACTCTGGCATTATCCATGCTGGCTATGATGCCTGGCCGGGAACAAAGATGGCCGAATACAATGTGCGTGGAAATGCCTTGTATGAGGGGCTTTCAAAAGAGCTGGGTTTTGGCTTTCAAAGACTCGGTAGTTATGTTGTTGCGCAAAATGACGAAGAGTTAAAAAGCATTGAGGCACTTTTCGAGCGTGGCAAAAAAAACGGGGTTCCAGGGATTGAGATAATTTCTGGCTTTGAGTTTTTGAAAAAAGAGCCTCATGCAAGTCCAGATATTCTCGCTGCTTTGTGGGCACCAACTGCGGCGATAATTTCACCCTATGAAGCGACATGGGCTTTTGCGGAAAATGCTGCAGAAAATGGAGTGGATTTTTTCTTTGAGCGAGAGGTGCAGGGGCTTGAAAAAGTGGCGGATATTTTTCATATCAAAACGGGTAAGGGAAATATTCAAGCTCGCTTTGTCGTAAATGCCGCAGGGCTTTTTAGCGACAGGATAAATGCAATGGTTGGGGCGAGGGCTTTTTCTATTCGACCTCGTCGTGGTGAATATGTTTTACTCGACACAAATGTAAAAGGTCTTGCTAATAGCATTTTGTTTCAGCCTCCGACATCTGCTGGGAAGGGTGTTCTTGTTACGCCCACTGTCGATGGCAATATTTTAATTGGACCAACTGCTGAGCCAGTTCAAGAAAAAACAGCGACAGAGACAACGGAAAAAGGGCAGAGAAATATTTTGGAGGTAGCGAAGCGCACTATTCCAGAGCTGACAAAACGTTTTGCGATAAATTCTTTTTCAGGTTTGCGCGCAACTCCTTTTATAGATGAGAAACAATACGCTGATTTTATCATAGAAGAGGATGCAGAGGTGAAAAAGTTTTTCACGCTCGGTGGCATCGCTTCGCCTGGTTTAGCTGCAGCACCAGCTATAGCTGAGGCAGTTCGCGACCTACTCGATACGGCAGGGCTTGTGCTAAAAGAAAAAAAAGATTTTAAAGCAAATCGCAAGCCCTTTGTGTATTTTGCACGAGCAAGCGAAGAAGAAAAGCAAAAACTGGTGAGAGAAAATCCTTTGTATGCACGTATTATTTGTCGCTGTGAAATGGTAACTGAGGCTGAAATCATCAAGGCGATTCACTCGCCGATTGGAGCTATGGATTTGGATGGAGTAAAAAGGCGAACGAGGGCGCAAATGGGGCGCTGTCAGGGAGGTTTTTGTTTGCCACGGATAGCGGAAATTATTAGCCGAGAAAGAGCTATCTCGATGACCGAGGTGAGTAAAAGCGGTCGCAGTTCTTTTGTCTTGCAAGGAAAAACACGAGAGGGGATAGAATGAAAAAAGCAGAAAAAATCCTTAAAATAAAGCGATGGGATATTGTGATTGTAGGCGGAGGACCTGCAGGTCTCGCCGCTGCCTTGCAAGCGCATACGCGTGGTATAGAAAATATTCTTGTTATCGAGCGAGATATACATCTTGGTGGAATTTTGCAGCAATGTATTCACAACGGTTTTGGCTTACATCATTTTAAAGAAGAGCTTACTGGACCAGAATATGCTCAGCGATTTATTGACGAGATAGAGGGGAAGATAGACTATCTTTTGGATGCAATGGTTGTCGACCTCGATCTTCAAGAGCACGATTTCCAAGGAGTTGACGACTCAGAGAACCTGAGGGAAAAAATAAAAAAAGTTTCGGTGATGAGTCCTGAATTGGGCTATCAAGTGTTTGAAACTCGCTCTCTTATTCTTGCAACTGGCTGTAGAGAGAGAACTCGAGGTGCCTTGCTTATTCCAGGAACGCGTCCTGCGGGCATTTTTACTGCGGGATCGGTTCAGCGCTTTGTAAATATCGAAGGCTACCTTCCCGGAAAGAAGGCGGTGATTCTTGGCTCTGGCGATATCGGGCTTATTATGGCTCGACGTTTGACTCTTGAAGGAATCGACGTAAAACTTATCTGTGAAATTATGCCGTATTCGTCGGGGCTTACGCGAAATATTGTGCAATGTGTAGAAAATTTCAATATACCTATAAAATACAATCACACGATTTCTCAAATTCATGGAAGGCATCGGGTGGAAGGAGTGAGCGTCTGTGAGGTTGATGCCGAGCGTAGAATAAAACCAGAGACAGAATTTTTTGTCGAATGTGATACGCTTTTGCTTTCTGTAGGACTTATACCAGAAAACGAAATTTCACTTTCATCAGGTATTTTAATGGACCCGATGACGAGTGGACCGCTTATAAATGAGTCGATGGCAAGCTCAATTGAGGGAGTTTTTGCTTGTGGAAATGCTGTTCACGTGCATGACCTCGTTGACTTTGTAAGCGAGGAAGGCATAAAGGCAGGGGACGCTGCAGCCGATTATATTGCATCCATGAAAAATGGGAAAAAAGAAAGCGAAGCCTTGCGCATTCCTATTCGAGCAGGGAGTCGTGTTCGCTATGTTGTGCCGCAGTTTTTGGATACAAAAAAGAAAAACATAAAATTGTTTTTTCGCGTAACGGAAGAAATAAAAAACTGCTATATCAATATTGAATCGCATACGGAACAATTGCGCTCTTTAAAAAAACGCATTGTAAAACCTGGCGAGATGTTGCAAGTGGAATTAAGCCCCGAGCAACTTTTGAAGGTGCAGGGAGACTTGACTGTTTCTATAGACCTTGCGCAGGAGGTGATGGACTAATGACAGAGCCTATAAAAGAAAATCTTGTTTGCATTGTTTGTCCTATGGGTTGTCTTTTGGAAGTGGAAACAAGGATAGAAAATGGAAGAAAAAAAGTGCTTTCTGTTTCCCATAACGAATGCAAGAGGGGCGAGGTTTACGCAGAGAAAGAACTTGTTGAACCAGTTAGAACTCTTACGACGACTGTTGCTGTGCAAGGTGGATCTGAAGTTTT
>JAAZLA010000022.1 GCA_012799545.1 Treponema sp. | reverse complement strand
AGAAACCAGTGAACGACAGGTATCTGTGGAAAAAAGAGGGCAATTAATTGGGCTACCGTTATACCAACAATGTATTGACCTTCTGCGCCAATATTGAAGAGACCAACTCGTGCTGCAAAGCCCATAGAAAGTCCGCATAGGATGAGTGGCATAGATTGTGCAAGCCATTCTCCGATATAGCGTACATAGAAGCGATTTCTATCAACATTATAGCCGGTGAGGACTTGTAAAATTGCCTTGTACATACCAGAAGGATTTCTTCCTATTATAAGGATTAAGATTGTTGCAAATAAAAACCCGACAAGGACTACTAAAACAGAAATAGCCCCATCGGATTCCTGTAAGAAGGTGCCGAGAGGTCTTCTTTGCTTTAATTTCTTTGTTTTATTCATGTATAACCTCATTTTTTAGCCTATCTTTTGCCTGTGCGCCAGCCATCATAAAGCCTATTTCATTTTCTGTTAATTCGCCTTCATTGAAAATGCCTGCAAACTCACCTTTTGAAATAATCGCTATGCGGTCACATAAGCTCATGATTTCTTCAAGTTCGAAGGATATAAGCAATATTGCCCTACCCTTATCTCGTTCTTCTACGAGGCGCTTACGAATGTATTCGATGGCACCGACATCGAGCCCACGTGTTGGTTGAGCAACGATGAGTAGTTCGGGAGAAAGCGCGACTTCTCGTGCGATAATAAGTTTTTGTTGATTTCCACCAGAAAGGCTTCCTGCTTTTTGTGAGACTCCTTCTCCAACACGGATATCGTATTCTTTTATAAGTTTGTTTGTATGCTCTGAAATTATTTGATATTGTAAAACGCCGAGATTGTTCGAGAACTCTTTTGTGTCATAGTTTTTTAAAACAGCATTTTCACCAAGAGAAAAATCTAAGACAAGACCGTGTCTGTGTCTATCCTCGGGTATATGTCCAATACCGGCTTGAATTCTCTCTTTTATGGATTGTTTTGTAATGTCTTTGTCGTGCAGTTTAATTGTTCCTGCCTCAGTATGAACAAGACCGGTTAGCGCATAGATAAGCTCTGTTTGACCATTTCCGTCAACTCCTGCAATGCCGAAGATTTCACCTTTTTTAATGGAAAAACTAAGGTTTTGTACCGCTAAGTGTCCGCGATAATCTTTTACTTGTAGTTTTTCTACGTTTAGAACTGTTTCTCCTAGCTTAAGAGGAGCTTTCTCTATGTCAAAATGGACGGGTCTACCAACCATCATCTCTGCCATTTTTTCTTCGCTTACATTTTTGACTTCTATTGTATCTATATATTTTCCGCGTCGTAAAACGGTGCATCTGTCTGCGACGGCTTTTATTTCTTTTAATTTATGCGTGATAAGGATAATTGTTTTGCCTTCGTTCTTTAGCCTTCTAATAATGCTCATCAAATCGTCAATTTCTTGAGGAGTGAGAACAGCGCTCGGTTCATCGAGGATGAGAATGTCTGCATTGCGGTAGAGCATCTTTAAAATTTCTACCCGTTGTTGCATACCAACAGAGATGTCTTCTATCTTATCTTTTGGGTTTACCTTTAATCCGTACTGATCGGATAATTCCTTTACTCTTTTTTCAGCTTTTTTTAAGTCCAAGAGTCCAAGTTTTGTTTTTGATTCTATACCTAAGACAATATTTTCAGTTACAGTATAATTTGTAACAAGTTTAAAGTGCTGATGCACCATTCCGATGCCCAAAACAGTAGCGTCGTTTGGGCTTTTTATTTTAACGTTTTTTCCACGGATTTTAATTTCTCCCGCATCGGCATCGTAGGAACCGAAAAGAATAGACATGAGTGTAGATTTGCCTGCTCCATTTTCACCAAGTAGGGCATGGACTTCGTTTTGTTTTACCTGCAAGTTAACCTTGTCATTTGCAAGAACTCCGGGAAATTGCTTTGTTATTCCAAGCATTTCAATTGTATAATTTGACATTTACAACTCCAAAAAAAAGCTGTTCGACCATTACAGTTTCCTTACCATAAAATGACATTATGGTTTCCTGCAAAAATCAAACAGCTTTTTCATTTAATTCACATAAGTGTGTTTTGATACTAAATCTAGTCTATGAATTTATTTATAGTACTATTTAGTCATCAATAGCACCGAGGCCTGCTGGAGCTGTTCCTGCTGCGCGTGCTGCGGCGTATGTAGCACTTACCTTTATTTTTCCACTAATGATGTCTTTTTTAGCTTGCTCTACCTTGTTAATAATTGAAGCGCTGAGTTCAGAGTTTTTTTGTGAATAATCAACCCCATTTGTTTTCATATCAAGTACAACAACACCTGATTTAAATGTTTTGTCTTGAATTGCACTGAGTGCATATTTGGTAGATGTTTCCACTGACTTCAACATAGAGGTTAATACAGCAGATTTTCCGCTTGTATAAATACCTTCTTCGTACTGGTCAGAGTCCACGCCAATAGCCCATACGTTTTTCCCTTGGCTTCTGTATTCTTTTGCTTGAGCGATGGTTCCGTTTCCTGTTCCACCAGCGGCAGAATAGATTACGTACACGCCAGAGTCATACCAGTTTTTGGCTTGTGCTTTTGCAAGTTCAGGTTTTCCCCAGTCATTTGCGTAATAATCTACGATTTGTGCATCAGGATATACGGATTTTATACCTTCGATATAGCCCATTTCAAACTTTGTGATGGTTGCGCCAGGTACACCACCGATAAAGCCGAATTTAGGATTTACAATGCCGTCTTCTTGTGCTTTGAGAGCTGCAACTAAGCCAACGAGGTATGAACCTTGTTCTTCTGAGAATACGAACTCCATAACATTTGGCTGACCTACCCAATCAACGTCAACAATCATGTATTTTTGATTTGGATAGAGTTGTGCGACTTCTCCTATTGCGTCGGCAAAGGTAAAGCCTGTTGCACAGATAAGATCGTAGCCTTCGTCTGAAGCTTGTTTAATATTAGGGATATACATATCCATCGTTTGGCACGTTACTACGTCATAGAGTTTTCCGCGATTTGCTTGATTTTCCCAAGTGTCGCCATAGAACTCAATAATTCCTCTCCACGCTGCAGCATTAAAGGATTTATCGTCGACCCCTGTTGCATCAGTTATAAGACGAATTGT
>JAAZLA010000021.1 GCA_012799545.1 Treponema sp. | reverse complement strand
ATCAATTCTTTTACACGTGAATCTAAAACTGAAAAAGGATTTCCGTCGATGAGATCGAGCATAGTATAATCAGGCATAAAACTCGTAAAATCATCGCGAGAAAGTCCTAGACAGGTTTGCGTCAAATCATTTGTTCCAAAGGAGAAAAATTCTGCGTAACGAGCTATTTCTGCAGAACTGAGAGCCGCACAAGGAAGTTCAATCATTGTACCAAAGCTATATTTTAGGTTCGTTACCTTATTTTTTTTACATACTTCTTGAGCTATCTCAGCTAATCCAGTATAGGTGTAGCCTTCAATTTTTTTCCCATATATAAGCGTTTTCAACTCCGCTGCATTCATAATAATTGGAATCATAACTTCGGGAAAGACTTTTATCTTTTCTTTGCTTAACTTACATGCAGCTTCAAAGAGTGCAGAAACTTGCATTTCATAAATTTCTGGATGCGATATTGCTATTCGACAACCTCGGTGACCAAGCATCGGATTACTTTCTGAAAGAGCAATCATTTGCGCTTCTAGAGCTGCCTTTGTCATTTTTATGCCACAGTTTTTTGCATAGTCTAGATACTCTTTTTTTTCAGTTTCATTGTGAGGCAAAAATTCATGTAGCGGAGCATCGAGCAAGCGAATAGTTACCGGCTTCCCTTGCATTGCTTTTAGAAGTCCATAAAAATCTTTTATCTGTATCTTCTTTAAGTCCGCGAGAATTTTTTTTCTCTCTTCTTCAGTTTGAGATAAAACCATATTTCTAAAAAGATTAATGCGTTCTTCTTGGAAGAACATATGTTCTGTTCGACAAAGTCCAATACCATCTGCCCCAAACTTTAAGGAAAGTCCTGCATCTCGGGCGGAGTCAGCATTTGCGCGTACTTGAAAGTTTCCTACATATTTTTTTGTCAAAGCAACCATGTCAAATAAGCCAAGTTTGTCAGGGTTTGGTTGCACAAGAGAAGCCTTACCCTTATACAAAACTGCAGAGCCATAATAAGGAACATGAATAGTGAGATAATCACCGGACTGTATCACCATATTGCCTATCTTCGCTTTTTTCCCTGTTATAACCATGTCGGGTTTTACAAGTGAGACCTTCCCGTATTGACGAGCAACAACAGAAGCGTGAGCCGAATACCCTCCTTCATTAGAAAGCACCCCAGTTGCTTCTTCGATTGCCTTAACATCACCTGCATAGGTTGCATGCATGAGCAAAATACAACGAGTATCTTCTCCTTGCTGTTTTGCAAGGCGCTTTGCATCGAGTAAGTCTTCTGTAGAAAAATACACACGGCCAACTGCTGCACCAGGAGCACCTGAAACACCACCACTTATGGAGTCAAGGTCTTTTACAGAAGCTTCTTCGATAACAGGATGCAAGAGCTCAGTCAATTGCTCTGGTTTTAAACTTTGTATAAGCGTTTTATCGTCGATGATTTTTCGTTTCAACAGGTCAAAATAAAGCTTAATCAAAGATGCGGTACTTTTTTGCTCAACAGATTTTTGCTCTATAAGCCAAAGCTTACCATTTTCTACTGTAAAGCGAATTTGGCGAATATCTTTAAAAGTATCTTCAAGTTGTTCTGCCGTTTTCGTTAACTGACTTACATATTTTTTATCAAACTGAGAAATATTTTTCCCAGGAGAAAAAAGCTCATCATAGGCATTATTATAAAACATACCTTGAATTACTTTTTCACCAGTAATAACATTCCGAGTAGTACAAACTCCTGAGCTAGAATCCTTCGTGTAGTTTCCATATACCATGGGATGGATAAGTATTGCTGTATCGTGATCATTTTGCTCATCAACTTGTAATAAATAACTAACACGAGTAAGCATCACTTCAATTTGTTTTTTTGCCGATTCAAAGAAACCTTCAGGCAAGAGACCTTCATATTTTTCAATAATAGAAAGCGCCTTTTGTTTTTTTTCCTTCGACTTAAAGTCCTTTGTCACAGAATCGATTGTTTTATCCACTGTTGCAAGATATTTTTTATCATCCGTACTTTCTGCAATCATT
>JAAZLA010000155.1 GCA_012799545.1 Treponema sp. | reverse complement strand
TAAGTCCCACTGGATATGGTGATTCCCCATATCAATCTTTTTCAACATATGCTGGAAATCCATTGATTATCGACATAGACATGCTTTTTAGAGATGGATGGCTTGATGAAGAGCAAACAATACCACCTAACGACATACACGTCAGCTCTCGCGTTGATTTTGGAAAAGTGGTTGAATGGAAAATTCCTTTATTAAAAACAGCCGCTCAGCAATTTTTAAGTCGAGCGAAACCTGAAGACCGAGTACATTACGAGGCCTTTAAAAACGACAATGCTTCATGGCTTGATAATTATGCTATTTTCATGAGCATAAAAGAAGTCTATGATGCAAAGGCTAAAGCTGAAAATATTTGGGGGGCAATGTGGAGCAATTACTGGCCAAAAGAACTTGCTTCTCATGATCCAAAGGCTGTTTCTAAATGGCATGAAACCCACGTTATAGAATGTGAAACACAAAAAGTTATACAATTTTTCTTCTTTACACAATGGAATGCCCTAAAAGAATATGCAAATAATGAGGGAATTTCAATTATTGGAGATGTCCCTATTTTTGTTGCGGCGGATTCAGCAGATGTATGGGCAAACCAGCATTTGTTTCAACTTTCTAACGATGGAAAACTACTTGCAGTAGCTGGCGTTCCACCTGATTATTTTAGTGAAACAGGGCAACTTTGGGGCAATCCCTTATATAATTGGGACGCACATAAAAAAGAAGGGTATAAATGGTGGTTAGATCGCATTAAAGCCTTATTAAAGATGGTTGATTTTGTCCGTATTGATCACTTTCGAGGTTTTGAGGCTTACTGGAGCGTTCCCGCAGGCGAAAAAACCGCTGTTAATGGGAAATGGATTCCTGGTCCTAATCATGATTTGTTTATGGCTATAAAAAATGAACTTGGTGATATTCCAGTTATTGCAGAAGATTTAGGGCTCATAACCGATGCAGTAAAAAAATTACGTGATGATTTTGAATTACCAGGAATGAAAATTCTACAATTTGCCTTTGATACAAACGAAGCAGGAAAAGGCGGTTTTACAAACACCTTTTTACCCCATACCTATGACAAAAATTGCGTAGTGTACACAGGAAGTCACGACAACGCGACAATGCAAGGTTGGTTAGATGCGGCAACAAAAGATGAAATACAATTAATTGGAGAATACCTTGGTTTTGAAAAAAATGATATAGAAAATTTTGCAAAAAATGGAAAACTATGTGAAGGACTCGTGCGGCTCGCTTTTAGCTCTACTGCTAATTTTGCTGTTATTCCACTACAAGATATCTTTGCACTAAACAACGAAGCGCGAATGAATCTACCTTCGACAATTGGCGGTATTAACTGGCAATGGCGTATGGAAAAAAAACATTATGACAAAGAAAAAGCTGCATGGCTAAAAAAATTGGGCATGTTATACGGCAGAAACATTAGAAATTAAAAAAAAGCAGGTACTTTTGAAGTATCTGCTTTTTTTTAGCCCTATTTATATTTCTTAGCTAATATTTGCCACAGAGCTTCGATGATTTATATTTGCCTCTAAAACTGCAGATTCACATTCTTGCCCAGCAATCATTTTAAATAAAAGCTTCGTTGCAATGCGTCCTTTTTTATACGCACTTTGATGCACACAGGTTAAACCCGGCGCCAATGTTTCAGTAAAAGGTAAATCGTCAAAAGAAACGATGGAAAGATCATCAGGAATAGAAAGACCAAGAACTTGCGCTGCACGATAAAAACCATAAGCTTGTACATCAGCCATACAAAACACAGCAGTAGGTCTGTCTTTTTTCTTGAGAACAGAAAGCGCTTTATCATAGGCGTCAGACAAGGTAGCTGGAACATTCATAAAATAAAAGTCTTTTTTTTCTTCTTCGGTTAAGCCATATTCTTTTGCAGAAAGCAATAATCCATTTAAGCGAGCTTCCCTCGTTCCAGAAGTATCTGCTTTTTGGAGATTTGATGAAATAGACTGCAAAAGACAAAAACAAATTTTTCTATGACCATTTTTGAGAAGAATATCCATGAGTTGCTTTGCCAATTCTGCATCTCTTATCCCAACGTTTACAAAATCTCCGACTTCTGCTGCATCGATAGTAACATAAGGCATGTTTCGTTGCCTAAAGGTCGTATGCACCTCACTGTCTTTTGAAATCCCCATAATAAGAATTCCATCTACTGCTGCATTCAAAATTGTTTGTGAAACAATTCCTTTAAAAGGAGATAAAACCGAAACAGCAAAGCCTTCTTGATCGCAAACAGAACCAATACCACGTAATAATTCTCCGAGATATGGATTTTGAAAAAAAACAGATATAGATTGCGGAAGTACAATACCAATATTTTTAGTCTTTTTATTGCTTAGGATTCGAGCAATAGGATCAGGCGAGTACCCTTGCTCTCGCGCAATAGTCATAATTCTCTCATATGTTTCAGCTGAAATTCGCTCTGGGCTATTAAAGGCAAAAGAAACAGACGTTTTTGAAACCCCAGCTAAAGCAGCTATATCTTTTATTGTAATACTCACTTTTTTCCTCGCCGCAAAGCAATGTGTGTCATATAAGACCAAATACATTTACATTGCTTTTTTCTAATTAATTAAAGTATAGCAAATTAAAGATATCTTTACTATAGACTGATTTTTTTTTAGTATTTTGGAATTTGATACTTACTCGGCT
>JAAZLA010000154.1 GCA_012799545.1 Treponema sp. | reverse complement strand
GATGGATTTGAAGAAATTGAAACAGTTGTACCCTACGATTTACTCGTTCGTGCAGGTTTTACGGTAAAAACAATAGCATTTAGTGAAGATAGCCTTGTTAGTGGCTCACGTGGCTTAAAAATACAGGCAGATAAGCATAAAACAGAGCTCGATATTGATGCTGCTATAAAAGAGGGAAAGCTGCCTCATGCGGTAGTAGTACCTGGCGGTTTAATGGGGACAGAGAATCTTGCAAAAGAAGCCGCAGTTTCTAAACTTTTAGATGCGATGCACAAGGAAAATAGGCTCATTGCGGCAATTTGTGCTGCTCCAGTTGTGGTTTTATCTCCTTTGGGCATTCTTAAAAACAAGCGCTATACAGCCTATCCTGGAATGGAAAAAAAGATTGCGCAGTATGCAGGAGTAGATTTTCAAAAACAAACTGAAAATGCCTTGTATATTGCGGATGAAGCTCTGGTACAAGATGGCAATCTTTTAACTTCAAATGGACCAGGTTCAGCAAGTGTCTTTGCCTTTGGCATCATAGAACATTTTGCCGGTAAAGAACTTGCTGAATCAATCGCGAAAGAAAGTATTTTTTAGCGTTTTGGCTCAACAATGATCGAGGCAAGCGCAGGATTGCTCTCTAAATCTTTTTCCAAGGCTAATTTTCGTGCTGGGTTTACGTATTCTGGTTTTTGGAAGGAGTATGTAAAGTTTGTATGGACGTCGTAGCTGCCTGCCATAAGGGCATACGCATCCTCGGTCATAACAAGCTCCTCATCAGTTGGAATCACAAAGATTTTTACCTTCGAGTCATCACTTGAAATACAGGTTTCTGCATTTTTTGTGCGTGCAGTCCAGTTTTTATCGTGGTCTATCTTAATGCCAAGATGTTCAAGCCCTGCACAAGCTTTTTCGCGAACAGCTGGTGCAAACTCGCCAACACCCGCGGTAAAGATAATCGCATCGATTTGTCCAATGGCCGCAATATAGGCGCCAAAGTATTTTTTCAATCGATAGCATTCCATATCTTGTGCCAGAAGTGCGCGTGTATCACCTTCTTCAAGAGCCTTTTGCACATCTCGTCGGTCAGTGTATTTTCCAGTAATACCGAGTAAGCCAGATTTTTTATTCATTGCATTATCTATATCGGTTACAGACATGCCGGTTTTTCTCATAATGTAAAAGGCGAGTGCCGGGTCGCAATCTCCCGTTCTCGTGCCCATCACAAGCCCTTCAAGAGGCGTTAAACCCATGCTTGTGTCGTAGCAAACCCCATTTTTAACCGCACAAATAGAAGCACCATTCCCAATATGCGCGATAATAATATTTGTATCCTTTGGTTCTTTGTTAAGAAGTACACTTGCCCGCTTTGCGGTATATAAAAAACTTGTTCCGTGAAAACCGTAACGACGAACCGCGTATTGCTCATACCATTCGTAGGGAGTTGCATACATAAATTGTGCATCGTCCATGGTTTGATGCCAGGCGGTATCCATCACTGCACAATGCGGCACATTTGGAAGCACCTTTTGCGCAGCCTCTATGCCCATAATATTTGCCGGCATATGAAGGGGACCAAGGTCTATAATCGAACGGAAGGTTTCAAGTACCTCATCGTTTACGATAACCGACTTTGTAAACTTATCTCCTCCGTGTAAGACACGATGCCCCACCGCCTTAATAATAGCCATATCCCCAATAACGCCAAATTCTTTGTCAGTTAAGGTTTCGATAATAAGCTCGATCGCTTCTTTATGAGTTGGGCAGGGACGCTCTTTGTTAAGCTTTTCCTTTCCTGGAACCTCATGCGTGATATTTGAGCCCTCTTGGGTAACACGCTCGACAATACCGTTTGCCAAAACCTCTTTTTTCATCCAGTCATAGACTTGATACTTCGCCGATGACGAACCGCAATTTAACGTTAAAATAACCATGATACATCCTTATTATAATAAAAAATTGATACAATGAGTTTAGCATATTTTTCTGCTACTGTCATGCGGTGAAAAAACTCAGCCTTAGCCTGCTGTTTTTGTTGACAGGATTTACATGAAAAATATATCTTATCTCTTTATAAAAACTATTTGTGCGGATATAGTTTATATGCTACTATGAGAGTATATCAAATTTGTTTGGGAGGTTCTTATGCAATGGTTTGAAAAAGAAGAATTTTGGCTTCACTTTGGCCCTATTATGTTTGATTCTACAAAATGGGCTGAGGCACCTGCTGTGGCAGCGAGCATAAAAAGTATTGCGGGGCTTCCAAAAAAAGCAAAGGTCCTTGACGCGGGCTGTGGTCCCGGTCGAGTGAGCATAGAGCTTGCCGCCCTAGGCTTTGATGTAACCGGCGTAGACCTCATACAGCCCTATTTGGATGCAGCAGCTGAAAGCGCAGAAGATGAAGGCGTCTCTCTTAATTTAATTCGAGCCGATTTACGCGACTTTGCAAATGAAGAAAACGCCGAAAGCTTTGATTGCGCGGTGAATCTTTACACCTCCTTTGGCTACTGCAATACAATAGAAGAAGATATATCGATACTGAAAAATATCCATGCGACTCTAAAAAAAGACGGCTGGTTTATTATGGAAGGTCTTTCTCGCGAACAGGCAGTCCAGTATTTTACCGAGGGAGAATGGTTCGAAAGGGCAGGAAAAACTGTTTTAACAGAGTTTAGCGTAGAAGGCGCATGGGAAGGCTTACGCTCCCGCTGGATATTGATCGATGATAAGGGCGGTAGAATGGAACATAGCTTTGTGCAAAGACTCTATTCTGCGATAGAGTTGAAGCGAATCTTAGTTGGCATTGGCTTTTCCTCCTGCGAAATTTATGGCGACTTTGCCTTTGCTCCCTACAACGAAAAAGCAAAAACCATGGTCCTCGTCTGCCGAAAATAGAGCGCTTTGGTTTTCTCGAACAACTTTCACAATAGCTATAAAAAAAAGCTAGGGTTTTTGCCCTAGCTTTTTTTATCGGGTTTTACCGAAACCTTATCTGGTAAAGGTTTTTAGTACATGCCACCCATACCGCCCATGTCTCCGCCGCCCATTGGCATTGGTGGAGTTGGTTCTGGAATGTCAGTGATTGCACATTCGGTGGTGAGAAGGAGGCTTGCAATTGAAGCTGCGTTTTGCAATGCGCTTCGGGTTACCTTTGCAGGGTCGATAATTCCTGCTTCAATCATATCTACCCATTCGAGTTTTGCAGCGTCAAAGCCAACACCTTTTTTCCCGTTCTTTGCCTTATCGGCAACGACGGAACCATCAACACCGGCATTTTCGGCAATTTGTCGCATGGGTTCTTCGAGTGCACGTTTTACAATCTTAAAGCCCACTTTTTCGTCATCGCTTAGTTTGAGTTCTGTTTTATCGAGGGCGAGGGCTGCTTGAATGAGGGCAAGACCACCACCTGCAACAATGCCTTCTTCGAGGGCTGCACGAGTTGCGGCGAGGGTGTCTTCTACTCGGTGTTTCTTTTCTTTCATTTCAACTTCGGTTGCTGCACCGATATTGATAACGGCAACACCGCCAGAGAGTTTTGCAAGTCGCTCTTTGAGTTTTTCGCTGTCGTAATCTGAGCTTGACTCTTCAATTTGTGCCTTTATTTCGCTGACTCTGTCTTTTATGTCTTTTGAGTTTCCTGCACCGTCAACGATGGTTGTATTTTCTTTGTCAATTTTTACGCTCTTTGCTTGCCCGAGTTGCTCAAGTTCAGCGGTTTCAAGTTTAAGCCCAAGTTCTTCGGTAATTACTTGCCCACCGGTTAATATTGCAATGTCTTCGAGCATTGCTTTTCGTCTGTCGCCAAAGCCAGGTGCTTTAACTGCACAGGTTTTGAGTGTGCCACGAAGTGCGTTTACGATGAGGGTTGCTAAAGCTTCACCTTCAAGGTCTTCTGCAATAATAACTAAGGGTTTACCTGATTGTGCTACTTTTTCAAGCAAGGGAAGGAGGTCCTTCATGCTTGCAATTTTTTTATCGGTTATAAGAATATAGGGATCGTCAAAAACAGTTTCCATTCGTTCGCGGTCAGTAACAAAATAAGATGAGATATAGCCACGATCAAACTGCATTCCTTCTACATAGTCGGTTGTTGTTTCCATTGTTTTGGATTCTTCAACGGTAATAACACCGTCTTTGCCTACTTTTTGGATTGCGCTTGCAAGAATTTCACCTATTTCTGAGTCATTGTTTGCAGAAACAGTTGCAACGTGTTGTACTTCTTCTGTTCCCTTCACTTCTTTTGCATTTTTTTGTATTTCTTCAACAGCGAGATTTACAGCCTTATCCATACCGCGTTTAATTTCGATAGGGGTAATACCTGCTGCAACGGCTTTTAAGCCTTCTTTTACCATTGAATAGGCGAGAACGGTTGCGGTGGTTGTACCATCTCCTGCAACATCGTTTGTTTTTGAAGCAACTTCTTTTAGAAGCTGTGCGCCCATGTTTTCAAACGCATCTTCCAATTCTACTTCTTTTGCAACGGAAACGCCGTCTTTGGTAAT
>JAAZLA010000153.1 GCA_012799545.1 Treponema sp. | reverse complement strand
CATACTCCTTGCCTGTGTTTAAAATCTCGGAAGATAACGAGACAGGAGTAGAAAGCGATGAGGGAATGGAATTTGCCCTTGCAATTATAATTCCCATGATTTTTTCTCTTATGATTTACATGTCTATTTTATTGTATGGGCAGATGATAGGTCGATCTGTTGTAACAGAAAAATCATCAAAGGTCGTTGATGTGCTTTTATCTTCAGTAAAACCGAATCAACTTATGATGGGAAAAATTTTTGGGGTAGGGCTAGCAGGAATGCTACAGTATAGCATTTGGATTTTTATGGCCCTCCTTGCCCTCTTTGTAACAAAACTTGTTTTTGGCTTTGCTATTCCTGCACAAATTGCTATGAGCAACTTTGTATATCTTGGAATCTATTTTGTTTTAGGCTATCTTTTATATGGCTCACTTTTTGCAGCCGTTGGTTCAGCTTCTGAAGACGAACAACACCTCGGACAACTTTCTTTACCCCTCATACTTTTTTTAGTTGTGCCTATTACGCTCATCTCAGCAGTCATCGAAAATCCGAATTCGACCCTTTCCTTGGTCTTTGGCTTTTTCCCACTCACCGCACCTCTCGTTATGCTTTCAAGAATTACAACAGGCGAAATACCGCTTTGGCAAATTCCAGTGAGCATTGGAAGTTTAGCTCTTTGTATTTGGTTTTTTATTAGGCTTTCTGCAAAGATTTTTAAAACAGGTATTTTAATGAGCGGAAAAAACTTTAAGCTTCGTGAAATTGTAAAGTGGCTTTAATCTTGTTTTTTCCACATAGAATTAAAAGAAACAAAAAGGTCAGCTGCTTAGCTGTTTTCTTGTTTTACCGTGAAAATGATTTTTTATAGGAGGCTCTTATGGCAATATGTTTAACTAATGGCACCTTGATAAGCGGGTATTATGCTCTTGAAAATATGAGCGTCCTTATTGAAAACAAAAAGGTTCTTGATGTCTTTAACCAAAAACGTTTTGAGCAAAAAAAATTTCCTCCGACTCTGCGTATTATCGATGTTGAAGGTTCTTTTATTTCTCCCGGTTTAATTGATACGCACATCCACGGCTTTAACGGGCATGGTACCGACAATTGTAGTCCAGAGGCGATGCTTGCTATGTCAGAAGATCTTGCACAATACGGGGTTACCGCATTTAACCCCACCTTATATCCATCGAGCGAAGAATCTATGACAAAAACAATACAATCTATCGTAAAGGCTATGGGAAAGGAAAGCGGTGCAAAAATAATGGGCATTCACCTTGAAGGTCCCTTTATTTCAGCAGATAAGCTTGGCGTGCAAAGACCTGAAACGGTCAAAACAGTTGATTTAGAGCTTATGGAACGATTGTGGCAAGCATCAGAAGGGCATATTGTTAACATGACGGTTGCACCAGAAGTAAAAGGTATGCGTGACCTTGCCTTATACTGTATAAAAAAAGGTATTGTCGCTCAAGCAGGACATACGAATGCCGAGTACAGGCACATGGTCGAAGGAATGCAAGCGGGTATCTTACATTCAACCCACCTTTTTAATGCCATGAGTCAGATGCACCACCGAAACCCCGGTGCTGTAGGGGCTGTTTTAATTCACCCCGAAATGTCATGTGAAATTATTCCCGATGGCATTCACGTGCATCCTGATTTGTTAAAGTTTGTTGCTCGAGATAAACCAATTGATAAAATAGTTTTAGTTACCGACGCTCTTACCCCAACAGAGCAATCTGGTTCTCCCTTGTACGCAAACGGTGAAGAAGTTACTTTTTCAGGAGGATGTTTTCATCGAGTGAAAGATGACGTCATCGCAGGTTCTGGGCTTACCATGATAAAGGGTGTCAAAAACCTTGTTTCCTATGGTTTTTCTGTAGAAAAAGCGATTCGTTGTGCTACCGCAAATCCAGCTGAAATAATGAAATACGGTACTAAGGGTGTTGTTTCTCCTGGTTCGGATGCTGATATTATTGTATTTGACAAACATTTTAATGTTTTATTGAGTATGGTTGAAGGAAAGATTGTTAAAAATCTCATTTGATAGTAGAATAGCCCTGCTGATACATTTTTTTTGGAGGTATACATGAGAGTCATAGTACAGCCCGATTATGAGGCTTGTTCCCTTTGGGCTGCAAATCATATTGCACGTAGAATAAATGAGACAGCTCCAACTGCAAAAAAACCCTTTGTATTGGGTTTACCAACAGGCGGTACTCCTATTGGTACTTATAGGGCACTTATTGCATTGAATAAAGCTGGGAAGGTGTCATTTGAACATGTTGTTACATTTAATATGGACGAATATGTTGGTCTTCCCTCAGATCATCCACAAAGCTGTCATCGTTTTATGTGGGATAACTTTTTTAGTCACGTAAATATTAAAAAAGAAAATGTCCATATCTTAAATGGCATGGCACAAGACTTGGATGCAGAATGTGAAGCCTATGAAAAAACAATTGCATCTTTTGGTGGTATTAAACTTTTCTTGGGTGGAGTTGGTGTAGATGGTCACATTGCTTTTAATGAACCAGGTTCATCCCTTACTTCACGGACACGAATAAAAACCTTAACACGTGAAACAATTCAAGTAAACTCACGTTTTTTCGGTGGCGATATAAGCCAAGTTCCAACAACTTCGCTTACCGTAGGAGTTGGTACTATAACCGATTCTGAAGAAGTTATGATACTTGCAAGTGGGCATAGTAAGGCACGGGCCCTAAAACATGCAATCGAAGAAGGCATAAATCAAATGTGGACCATTTCTTGCTTGCAAATGCACAAAAAAGCTATTATTGTTTGCGATGAAGATGCAACAGATGAACTAAGGGTTGGAACTCTAAGGTATTTTAAAGATATAGAATCACAAAATCTAGACAATAGTTTATAATGATTTGTTTTTTTATTTTCTCTTTCTTTTAGACGCTTTGAATAAAAGTGATTTTTAAAATGCTGTTTTATAAGAAATAGAAAAAAGCCATAGCTCTGTTAAAGAGGGTATTTTATATTCCGTTTCGAGATTTAGTTTGCAGTTAGAAAAAGCTAAACTCGTTTTTGTTTTTATATTTTCAAGTTCTTTTTCTTTATAAGTTAAAGAAATTTTTTCTTCAAGAGAGAGCCTATCTATTTTTAGTGTGAGCTTTTCGCTTAGATTGAGCTTTGCTTTTTTTTCGGAGGCAAAGGGAAGGCTGCTATGCGAAAAAGAAGTATAGAAACTAATGCTTAGATGGGAAAAATGTTTGGAAAAAAGCTTTATTTCTTGTAAAAAGAAACTATAGCCAAGGCTGCCTTCTTGTTTCAATTCTGTGCTTTCCGATTTAAAAAAATAGGGGAGCTTCGTTGCAAAAGTATTTTGATTCCCTTCGTTTTTATAGGTAGAAGAATCAAAGGCGCCTTCTATACTTGCGGCATATAATAGGCTTGTGCTGAGTGTTTTTATAGAAAACGAAGTTTGCATTTTACTCGCCTCTTCTTCTTTCAGGGGAAAAAGCGAAAGTGTTTTTTTTTCGTATTCGCCTAAGAATCCCCACTCCATTGTAGCTAACCCCAAAAAAGGAAGGGAGATTTTTTTTATGCTGACTTGTGGTTTGAGCATTGCTTGCAAGCCTGTCTTTTCTACATTTGCATTTGCGTTTATAAATCGAGGTTCCGATAAAAAAAACCGAGAGAAAAGGCTTGCTTCAAAGCTTTTTATAGCTAGTCTTATAAAAACTTCACTTCTATTTGCATATCGCCATTCATTTTTATCTACCTGGCTAAATAAAGCTTGATTTTTT
>JAAZLA010000152.1 GCA_012799545.1 Treponema sp. | reverse complement strand
TCGTAGACCTCTTTTTTTGCAAGTGCATAGCGAGATGCTTCTTCAAACATAAATTTTTTTGTTGGCTCATAGTTTGCATAGCTTAGATTATTATTTTGAGCTGTGAAGTAGACATAATGCTCATCTATAGCTGCAGCGTTTAAAATTGTTTGTTGCGTTTTTCCGCTTAGGATGAGGTTTTTAGGATTTGTTTGCATAACTGCATAAGTCGGCATAATTTCATAGGGTATAGAGATTTCAAGCCAGTCCGGATTATTTGTACTGCTTGTTATAGTAAAAACATCCTTGTTTTGTCCAGTAAAACCACATAAAAGACTGACATTGTGAGAAAAAAAGAGTTCAAAGGAGCTGTCTGAGAGCGCTTCCCAGGATAAAAACTGTAACTTCTGCGTTTTTTCTTTGTCTTTAATTAAAAGCGGCTTTGTTTTGTTAGCGTATAAGCTGAGACCCTTGTAATTGACAGTAAATCTATCATCAAACTCTGTCCTCCCGTCAGTGTTTTTTTTAAGCTGAGAAACGCTTAAGCGTAATTGACCGAAATTCTTTGATATTATAGACTGGTTTCTAAACTGGATTGCAAAAATACCGAGAATGATAAGTGTGTATACACAAAGATGTATAATAATCTTTCGAAATGGATGCGTAGTCATAGGTTCTAGTGTAGCTAATGATTGCGACAAAATCAACTATTCAAAAAAAATAAAGTAAGGGAAAAATGAAAAAAAATAAAGTATGTATACGGTTCTGTGTTTTTCTTTTGATAAGCTTTTTTTCAGCATGTACGACGACGCAAAAAATAGAAAAGGGAGAAGGTATTGTTGATGGTCATGAAGTAGCCGTTGAGTCAGAAGAAGAGATTTTTTCGCTTAGCGATTTTCTTGATACGCTTTATGTTTCTCTGCGAAACAATGGCTTGGAAAAAACACTCGGCTTATTTGATACTCTGCCTGAAGAAGCAGAAGGCGATTTTACGATAGAGTATCTACATGCATCGCTTTTATTTTCTGCAAATGATTATGATGCAGCAGCTGAAATAGCAAATCGTCTTGCAGTTGAAAATCCAAACAATGCCGACGTTATGTACTTGCGTGCAATGATCGCCAAGGGGCAGGGTAAGCTTACGGAAAAAAATGCCTTGTTGAAACAGATGATAGCTGAAGACCCGACAAACCCTGAAGCAAATGTTGAGCTTGCAAATGATCAAATGCTGCGAAAAAACTTTGGGCTTGCAAAACGATATTTTCAAACGAGTCTATCTTCTGACCCAACAAACCCCGATGCGATGCTTGGCTTAGGTCAAAGTGCCTATTATACCGGGGACTTAAAAATGTCAAAAGATATTCTTACTCGCATGACAGAAATATATCCAGAGGAAAGCATGGGCTGGTTTTTCCTTGCAAAGCTTGCTGGCGAAGAAGAGAATTATAAAAAAGCGGGTGATTATATTGAAACAGCACTTTCAATAGAACCTGATTATTATGATTACTGGTCAGATTATGGTATTTATTTGCGCTACCAAGGTCGCTCTGATGAGGCTGAAAAGGCATGGTCTCGTGCAATTGACTTAAACGATGAGGCTTTTTATGCCTATATTCACAGGGCTTCTCTCTATGATGAAAAAGAAGACCTCGATAAAGCGCTTTTAGATTATATTAAGATTATTGAATTAAACCCTGATTATCCCTATTCCTATGAATCCTTGGGTATGATTTACTGGCACAAGGAAGAATGGGCAAAAAGCAGAAATGCCTTTAATTACGCCTATAAACTAAACCCAGCGAATATTTCCTATCCGCTTATGATTTCTGCAACCTATTTGCGAGAAAAAAACACAAAGGCAAATAAAGATTTTCTCAAAAACGTGTATGGGAAGTTTCCTGCGGATTCTATTGAATATGCGATGGCTCGTTTATACTATGATGGCATTAACCCTGCGCTTGTAGAAAAAAAACTGACAAGTATAACGAGTAGCTTTCTTAAAGGAAAAATGCATTTTTATATGGGTTTGTTTTATGACCTATATGGCGATGACATCAATGCAAAAAAACAATATCTTATAGTTAAGAATCTTCAAAGTCCAATGTTTTTTGAATATCGATTGAACGACTGGATTCTTGCAAAAATGAATGGGTAAAACGAGGAAAAAATGGATTTAGAAAAAGAAACAGAGCAACAAGAAGCTATAGAAAAAAAAACTGAGACAGACGGAATCGAAACTGCTGTTGAAAAAAAAGTTCTTGTAAATACAAAAAAAACCTTACGATTTCAAGATAGAGAAATTATTCTTTTAGGGACCGCTCATGTTTCTAAAGAGAGTTGCGAACAAGTTGCAGAGGCAATTGCCGAAGAAAACCCTGACTGCATTGCGATTGAATTGGATGAAGAGCGACTTGCTTCTATGAAAAATCCAAACTCGTGGAAAAATCTCGACATTGTAAAAGTACTTAAAGAAAACAAGGGTTTTGTCCTTCTGGCAAACCTAGTCTTATCAAGCTTTCAAAAACGTCTCGGTGCCAATGTTGGAGTAAAACCAGGTGACGAAATGCGTGCTGCTCTAGAAGAAGCTGAAAAAAAAGGTATTGCAACAGTGATGGTCGACCGCCCGATACAAATAACCCTGAAACGTGCTTGGGCGACAAACTCTTTTTGGGGAAAAATGAAATTACTTTCAGCCCTCATTGCGAGTGCCTTTGAAACAGAAACAATATCTGCAGAAGAAATAGAAAAGCTCAAAAATTCAAACGAAATGGACGCTATGATGAATGAGCTTGCTGAGTATTTACCCTCGGTAAAAAAAGTGCTCATCGATGAGCGAGATGAGTATCTTGCAAAAAAAATATGGACGAGTAAGGGCGAAAAAATTCTCGCTGTTTTAGGTGCGGGGCATTTACCTGGTGTCGAGCGACAACTAGAAAAACTTTCGAAGGGAGAGACAAACTCGGATACGAGTGCAATCTCAGAAATTCCCGCAGCGGGAATCGGTGGAAAAATTGCGGGCTATATTTTCCCTGCCCTCATCGTCTGTCTCATTGTCGCGGGTTTTTTTACCGGAGGCGCTATTTCTTCCCTGGAAATGCTTTTACGTTGGCTTTTGTGGAATGGCTCCCTTGCCGCCTTGGGTACCCTGCTTGCTCTCGGACACCCACTTGCAATTCTTGTCGGTTTTTTTGGCGCTCCCATTGCAACGCTGAATCCCGTTTTGGGTGTAGGGCTTTTTACGGGGCTTACTCAAGCGTGGATTCGTAAACCAAAGGTTGAAGATATGGAAACGCTACAAGAAGATTTGTCTTCAATAAAAAAAATCTATAAAAACCGTATCCTTCGTGTCTTATTAGTGTTTATATTATCATCAGTGGGTGGCGTAATTGGCAACTTTATCGCTGTGCCCGCCCTTTTTACGAGTCTTATTAACTAGCTACCAACTTCATGTGGTTGGTCTGCATGGGGGAATATATTGAACAAAATACAGCTTCTCAGTTTTCTTTTGCTTTGTCTTTTTATGCCTGCTTTTGTATGCTCAGAAGAATCTCAAAGCTTTGCATATCTCTTGGAAAATTATCTTGAAAACGATAGAAGCCTTAAAGAAATCGAGCTACAATACGAACAAGCGCTCCTATCCTATAAAAAAACACAGGTACAAAACTCACTGAGCATTTCTCTTTCGTCCGGCACCTCAGTCCTATCAATCGATGAAAATGGAGCCGACCTCTCGCTCGCCCCTTCGCTAAGCCTTGGGCTTCCCGAGTTTCAAAATACAAAGGCGGAAGTAAAATTTCCTATGACCCTTCCGCTCAAAGAAAACGCATCGCCTTCTATTCAGGATGCAGGGCTCTCGCTTTCTATGGATATTATCTCAAGTGCAAAAAAAAATAGAGCACTTGTTATAAAAAAGGCGGAAGAAAGCCTTCGCGATGCTTCTCAAAAAAAAGAAGCACGGATTCTCGCAGTTAAAAAAGAGTTTTTGCAATCACTTAAATCGATATATACCCTGCAGTCGAATCTTTTAACACAAGAAGACAATGCTTTGACCAAGGAAGTCGATTTAAGCTTGCTGAAAATGCAGGGCTTTGCGGAATCTTCGGCAAAATATCGGCTCGCCTATTTAAGTTGGCAGTCTGTTTTGCGCGATTATGAGGAAGCAAAACGCAGCTTTGAAAAAGAGGTTCTAGACTTTGCAAGAAAATGTAATGTCGAAAAGCTTGACCTTTTTATAGACCTTCCTCGAGAGGAACTGGTAGATATAAGCGAGTTTCCAAAAACGTCTTTTAGTGCGATTAAAACAAGTATACAAAACTATGAAAATAATAGCCTTGCAGAAAAAGCGAAAAGTCTTTTTACACTTGCCCTCAATGCAGGCTACGGTTTTAGCTTGAGCGGAAAAGAGGAATCGCGTACTGTAAAAAACACCCTTTCTTCTGGACTTACATTTAAAAAAGACGGTTTATCGGCTTCTCTTGGTATGCAAAATAACTTGGAAAAAATAGAAAACCCGCGTTTTACTTTTTCTCTTGCCTATTCTTTTTTGGAACAAGCACTTTCGACGATTGCTGTTTCAGAAGACGAGGTACAAGAAAAAATCCTCATGCAGGCAATCGAGAATGCCGAGCTAACATACAATTCTACCGTGCAGGATAAACAAAAACAAAAAGATGATTTGCTATGGCAATTACAAAAAAACAAGGACCAAGAAGCCTTGTATGCAGACTTAGCGGAGGATATGAAAAGCTGGTATGATAAAGGCATTATTTCTACAAGTGAATACAAACAAGCTCTTACAAATTATGCAAAGGCGAGCACCCAGGTCCGTATATCTGAAATCGATGGCATTATCTACAATATAGATATCGCCTTGCTTTTTTATTAAGCAAAATCAAAAAAGTAAAGCTCATATAAAGCTGATACATAAAGTTAAAATTCGACAGAAAGGAATAGAAAATGTCAAAGAAAAGAAATAAAATATCAAAAAAAAGACGCATCATACTAATCGTGAGTATTTTACTCATAGTGCTTGCTTTAATCCTGTTTATCCTGGGCTTGCGGGCAAAAAACACTGGTGCAAAAAAAGTACAAGCAAGTGAATACCGTGTTCGAGAAGAAAGCTTCGAAAATATCATTGAAATAACCGGAAATGTGCTTGCTGCGGCAAGTCAAGATTTAACCATTGCCGGAAGCGGAACTGTTACAAAGGTCTATGTTCAAAAAGGCGATTTTGTGAAAAAAGGTCAGGTAATAATCGAACTTGATGCAAGCGAACAGGAGTATGCGCTTGCAAAGCACGACTACGATACCGAACAAAAGCGAATAAATGGCTCTCGGCGTGAAATTGAACTTATGGAAAAGCAACGAGATGTTTTGCTTAAAAAACTTGAAGACAGAAAAATTCTAGCCTACTTTGACGGTATTATCGCGCAGTTTTCTGTTGCCGAGGGCGATTATTTAGAAGCAAAAGATAGTGTCGGTGTTATTATCGACCGTTCATATATGAAGGCGATGGTTGAAGTTGTTGAAACCGATGCACAAAAATTAAAGCTCAATCAAAAAGTGTATTTTACCTTCCCTGCCTATCCAAACAAAACGATTGAAGGCTATGTCGTGGCATATCCCTCAGTCGGGCGCATTACAAACCGCGGCGCAACAGTTGTCGACGCTGAGCTACGAATCGATAATCCTCCAGCGGATATTTTGCCCAATTATTCTTTTACGGGAAAAATCGAAGTAGCTGCTCCAGTTACAATGCTAATTGTTGAGCGAGAAGCAATTGGGCGGAATGGTGGAAAATCCTTTGTTGAAAAAATACAGCCTGATGGAAGCCTTGTCAAAAGCGATGTTGAAGTTCAAGCCTATGGGGTAAACTTTGTGGAAATCCTCTCTGGAGCTCAAGCCGGTGACCTGCTAAAAAGCCAAAGCACAGGGATTTCTGGCTCCCTTCGTTTAAATTCGACAAGCGCAGGTGCAAGGAGTACGAGTGGAGCAGGCATGAGAGCTGTTCCGATGATGCGTCCCTAGAGTATAAAAAAAGTGAGAAAAACCGTGAAACAAAAGACTGAAGAAGCTGAAAAAGCGCTTGTAGATACAAATATAATTATTCAAATGGATGACGTAAAACGAGTTTATGAAATGGGCGACAATGTCGTCGAAGCGCTTCGAGGAGTAGATTTTAAGGTTCAACAAGGAGAATTTCTTTCCATTATGGGACCTTCTGGCTCTGGAAAGTCAACCTGCATGAATATGATTGGCTGCCTCGACAGACCGACCAGTGGTGACGTTATTATCAATGGAAAAAAAACAAAACTCATGAATGAAAAAGAGCTTGCACGCTTGAGAAATGAAACAGTCGGTTTTGTTTTTCAGCAATACCACCTCCTTTCTACAATGACGGTTTTAGAAAACGTAATGCTCCCCCTTCGTTATAAGGGAATTCCGCTCACAGAAAGACGGATACTTGCAAAAGAAACCCTACAATCAGTCGGTCTCGAAGATCGCCTTAGCCATCGACCGCATGAACTTTCTGGAGGGCAAAAACAACGAGTCGCCATTGCACGAGCTATGGTAACAAATCCCCGGATTATTCTTGCAGACGAACCAACCGGCGCCCTCGATTCAAAAACAGGAAAGCAAGTGCTCGACTTATTTTGGGAGATAAACCGTATTGGAACGACGATTATCATTGTTACCCACGATCCTGGGATAGGACTTTCTCTTCCGCGGGCAATTCATCTTTTTGACGGACTTATAACCGAAGATGGAAAACAACAGAACCTTGAAAAAGAGGTACACCATGTTTGAAGATTTTTACAACGCCTTACAAAACTTTAAGCTCAATAAAACACGTACTTTTTTATCCCTCCTTGGGATTATAATTGGAGTTGCTTCGGTTATTGTGATCACGACACTAGGACAAAGTGCCACAGACAATATAAAAAAATCTTTTGGCTCTTCTGGTCTCGATCAGGTAAGCTTGAGACAGGGATTTATGAATCGGCGTGGAGTTACAGGTATCACTTTTAACGAAAACTTCCGCTCTGAGCTCTGGGACTACATTCCTCATATAAAAAGCATCTATTATAACAATAGCCTATCTGCAACACTCATGTATGGGGATATTTCTGCTTCAGCAAATGCGACTGCTATTGAGTATGGTTTTTTGGAAATGAATAACTACGAGCTTGAAGAAGGGACTTTCTTTTCAGTTACCGATACTATCGAAGGAACACAAAAAGCTATTATAGGGAGCGAACTTGCTGAGTCTTTATTTCCAGAGGGAAGCGCTATCGGAAAGAGCGTCATCATGACAATCTCAAATGTTCGGTTTGGCTTTGAAATAATCGCTGTTTTAAAATCGCAAAGCTCAGGTTTTTCTTCAACAGGCTCAGCCGTCTACATACCACGAGGTTTTTATACAAAAAAAATAATGCCATCGCAAATTGCAAACTCAATTGTTTTGCAGTTAACAGATCAAAACCATGCAACAAGGGTTGTTGAGGCTATAAAAAACTATGCAAAAGAAAAAACTGGCCAAGACAATATGCTGCAAGTTATGTCAATGCAAAGCATGCTCGACCAATACGACCAAGTTTTAGGCACAGTGAGCTTGCTTTTGTCGAGTATTGCAGCTATTTCCCTCCTTGTCGGCGGCATTGGTATAATGAACATAATGATCGTAACCGTTACCGAAAGACGAAAGGAAATCGGCATACGAAAAGCCCTCGGGGCAAGTCCCAACGCAATTCGTTTACAGTTTTTAGTTGAATCCGCCTCCATTTCTCTCTTGGGTGGCATTCTCGGCATTATTTTCGGCTTGCTCTTGAGCTTTATCGCAACCTATGTACTAGACTGGGTTTTCTCAGTGCAGTTCGTTTTTTGCCTTATTGCCTTTTTGTTTTCAGCCTTTGTCGGCGTTTTCTTTGGACTCAGCCCCGCAGCCAGGGCAGCAAAACTTGACCCCGTCGAAGCCCTCGCAAGCGAATAAAAGCAAAAAAAAGTTTAAGTAGCGTTTTTACAAACAGGTGAAAAAAAATTGCTTATTTTGTAAAAAACAAATCAATTCCTTCTCGTATTTGTGAAATAGGATGCACCGCGTCTAGTTTTTTTGCTCCTTCAAAGTCCGGGGCAACAAGCCGTGTAAAACCAAGCGCTTGGGAAGCTTTTATTCGTTGTTGCAATCGATCTACGGGACGAACTTCGCCTGCGAGACTAAGTTCCCCAACAAAGACTGTTTTTTCTGCAATCGCTTTATCGCTCCGTGCCGAAAACAAAGCCATTGCGAGGGCAAGGTCTATGGCGCTCTCAGTTAAACGAACACCTCCCGCAACATTTATATACAAGTCCTGGTCGCTAAAGCAAAGTCCCAAGCGTTTTTCCAAGACAGCCGCGATACGACTGATCCGTGCAGAGTCAACCTTGTCAGAATACACCCGACTTAAAGAGCCCTTTGCCGGTACTGTCAGCGCTTGAATTTCAACTAAAAACACGCGACTTCCCTCAAAAACAGGCACGATTGCAACCCCTGCAGGCAGCTTTTCTCGGCGTTTTGTCAAAAACAAAGAAGCAGGATCTTCAACAGGCACCAAGCCTTTTTCAGTCATAGAAAAAATACCCAATTCATCTACAGAACCATAACGGTTTTTTGAAGATCGCAAAAATCGCGTTCGATCATCATTTCTCTCAAAAAAAATAACCGTATCGACCATGTGTTCCAAAGCCTTCGGTCCCGCAATCCCCCCATCCTTGGTAATATGGGCGGTTAAAAATAAAACTGAATCACGCTCCTTAACCCAGCGAATAAGCTCATTTGCACAATATTTTAGCTGATTTACAGTTCCTGGAACTGGTCCCACAGGCGGAGAAAAAAGCGTTTGTATTGAATCGACGATAAGCAAAACAGGATTGATACTGGCCAAGGCTTCCAAAACATCTTCTAAAAGTCTCGTACATAAGACTTCGATATTGTCTTCAAAGATAGAAAGCCTATTTGCACGGCTTTTTATTTGACTTGCAGATTCTTCCCCACTCACATAGAGCACCTTTCCCGGAAAACGCGCACTTACTTGTAGCAAGAGCGTCGACTTCCCTATGCCAGGCTCGCCTCCTATGAGTGAGCAGGAACGTTTTACCAAACCCCCTCCCAAAACTATATCAAACTCCGCTATTCCCGTTTGATACCGCTTCCCATCCTCACTCGAAAGCGCCTTTAGAGGTATTGCGTGTGCCTTAGTTGTCGAAAAAAACTCCTCGTTTGCCCTTTTTTCGACAAAACTATTCCATTCACCGCACTCTGGACAACGCCCAAGCCATTTTGGTTGCGTATTATTACACTGCGTACAGGTGTAGACGAGCGCATCTGCTTTTTTCTTTGCCATTAAAACCCCTTTTAACAAAACATAGGACAGCTGCCATTAAAAACTTATCGCATCAAGACCACTTTCATCACTTCCATCGATACGGATAAAAATACGATTTGGCAAACATGCCGACCAGTCCGCTTTTTTTTCGATGGCTGGTGAAAGAATACAGGTTTTATTTGGGCAAGCGGAATCCACAAAAAAAGCTTTTTTGTCCTGTATTTCTATGATAGATTCTCCCAAACTTCCCTGCACCTTTATAATACGGTCCTTCTCGAGAGGGTATTTCCAAACAGCCTCAGGCGACTCAATAACAAGCTGCGTAGCTTGTCCTTTTTGTGATGAAATCATGTAAAAAGAAAAAACACAAAGACCAAGGGCGAGAATAAGGATGCAGTAATCGATTCGTTTTATTTTCATTATATGATATTGTACTCATTTTTTCAAAAAAATCAAAATCTTTAAAAATATAAAATTAATTTCTAAAAACTATTGACACAAATTCCAATGCGTGTTACATTTAACTCAGCTTGTAAATAAGCTGATAAACTCTCTCCGATGTCCGGCTTGCTGGACGGGGGCTCTTGACTAACCGTCGGTTACTTAAGAGCCCTTTTTTTATTTCTTTCCTTAATTAGACAATTTTATTGTTTAGAGCCGTGTTTTTTGTGAATTTGTATCACCATTTTGGAAATACCGCACCGTAGAATTTGGCGGGACAGACTTTGTTACCCATACATTTCCACCGATGACTGAGTCAGCACCTATAACAGTATCCCCGCCCAAAATTGTTGCTCCTGGATAAACCGTTACCCGATCTTCAATGGTTGGATGTCTTTTTTTATCTGCCATTTCTTTTTTTACACTTAAGGCACCGAGCGTTACTCCTTGATAGAGCTTTACATTATTGCCGATTATTGTTGTTTCCCCGATAACAAGCCCCGTTCCATGGTCAATAAAAAAAGACTCGCCTATCTTTGCCCCAGGATGAATATCTATGCCTGTTTTTCCGTGTATGTATTCACTCATAATTCTTGGAATAATAGGCACCCCATTTTCGCATAGAAAATGCGCAATGCGATGCACGAGAATTGCTTCTAAACCAGGATAAGACAAAATAACCTCTTCGACGCTTTTTGCTGCGGGGTCACCCTCCATAGCTGCCTTGGCATCGAGATTTATTTTTCGTCGAATTTCGGGTATTTCTTCTATTAGAGCAAGAGATGTGTTTTGTGCAAGATGCAGACAGGTATTTGTATTTACACAGCTTGCATCGCAAACATAGAGAAGGGCTTTCTTTGTTTCTTGCGTCAGAGAAGCAACAATTCTGTGAATTCTTTCCCCAGTAAGATGGCGCAGATTTGCTGAGTCAAGAATTTCTGCGGTTAAAAAACCAGGAAAAACAAGGGCTTGAAGGTCTTTTAAAAGCCGTATCACAGCTTCTCTGTTTGGGAACTGGTTTACCCCATCAAGATTTATACCGCCAACTTTCTCATATGAGTCTAATATTTCTGTCAATAAAGTATCGATTGATTTCATACGTTTACTATACTCGTTTTGACTTTTTAGTCAAACCCTTCCTTAATTGGCTTGACAAGTTTCTGTTTTATCACTATAGTACTAGAACTTCTCTTTTCATTTGCACGATTTGTGTGATGGATTTTTGTGCCTCTGTAGCTCAGTCGGCAGAGCGCAACCATGGTAAGGTTGAGGTCAGCGGTTCGATCCCGCTCGGAGGCTCTTAATAATGAAGGCTTTGACTTTCAAAAATTAAAGATATTAATATAAAATGTATCTAGGCATCTCGAGGATTATTTTTAGACTTGCCTAAAAGGCTTTTAGAAGCTTGTTTTTTTACATAAGGGGTAAGATAATGGCAAAAAAAACATCTGTAGAAATAGTTGCACTGCAATGTAGCGAGTGCAAGCAAAGGAATTATACAACCTATAAGAATAGAAAAAATATTCAAGGGAAGCTTGAGTTCAATAAGTATTGTCCCTTCGATCAAAAGCATACTGTGCACAAAGAAACAAAGGCAAAGTAAGTTTTGTATGATTAGAGCCTTTGTTATAAAGGCTTTATAATATAAATAGGTCAGTAGCTCCAATGGTAGAGCGTCGGTCTCCAAAACCGAATGTTGAGGGTTCGAGTCCTTCCTGGCCTGAAAAGCGTATTGTTTAGGAGTTTTAATAATGGGAAAAGTAAGAAGTTTTTTAAAAGAATCTATAGCAGAGTTGAAAAAAGTAGTATGGCCAAGTAGAGAAGATGTTATTTCTTCTGTGAAGATTGTGCTTATATCAACTACTGTGATTGCACTTATTCTAGGTTTGTTAGATCTTCTTTTTGTTTCTGGTATGAATTATATTTTTTAAGGTATTATAATGGGAAGATCCTGGTATATTCTCCAAACCTATTCAGGCTATGAGAATAAAATCGAAAAAGCAATACGGTCTCTGATGGAAAAGGGTGACTTGTCATCCTCTGTTTTTTACGATGTAAAGGTTCCTGTAGAGGAAGTTACAGAAGTAAAAGACGGTAAGAAAAAGACAACGACAAGGAAGTTTCTTCCCGGCTATATTATGGTGGAAATGGACTTGCCGGATCTTGGTTGGAAGAACGTTTGTACAACTATTAGAAGGATTCAAGGTGTTTCTGGTTTTATTGGTGCTGGAAGTAATGAAAAACCTCGTCCTTTATCTGCCGATGAGGCAAAGCACTTGTTGCAAAAATCTGGCCAGTTAAAGGGAGATAAGCCACGCATGAAACAAAGTTTTATGGTTGGTGAGCAAGTGAAGATTATCGACGGTCCTTTTGCGTCATTTACTGGAACTATCGAAGAAGTAAATCAAGAAAAAAACAAACTACGTGTAATGGTTGGTATTTTCGGGCGGGCAACTCCTGTTGAAGTTGATTTGTTACAAGTAGAAAAAGAGTAGTTTTCTAAAATAAAGTATAGAATATTTGGATAAGAGAACATTTTTATCTAAACAAAATATTTGGGAGAAGCCGGTTTTTATTCGTTGAATAAATCTTGGTTTCGTTAGCAGAAGCCATTCTGCGTACCAAGAAGGAGAAAAATATGGCAAAGAAGAAGGTAACCGCCGTTATCAAGCTACAGTGCCCTGCGGGAAAGGCAACTCCAGCCCCACCAATCGGTCCTGCGCTTGGTCCACACGGCGTAAGTGCACCTCAGTTTGTTCAACAATTCAATGATCGAACAAAGGCTATGGAGCCTGGTTTGATTATTCCTGTTGTCCTCACTGTCTATCAAGATAAGAGTTATACTTTTATTCTTAAAACACCACCGGCAGCTGTTTTAGTAAAAAAAGCTATCAGTCTTGCTAAGGGTTCAGATAATCCTCTGAAAACAAAGGTTGGTAAGTTGTCACAAGCGAGCTTGGAAGAAATTGCAAAAACAAAACTTCCTGACTTAAACGCAAATGACATAGAAGCTGCCAAGAAGATTATTGCTGGTACTGCACGCAGTATGGGTGTTGAGGTGGAGCGCTAATATGAAACGTGGAAAAAAGTATCAAGAAGCTATAAAAAAGCATGATTTACAAAAATCCTATGATGTTTTGCAAGCTTGTGAAATTGTAAAGGATATTAAATTTGCAAAGTTTGATGAAACGGTAGAGTTACACGTAAATCTAAAGTTGACCAAAAGCCAATTCGTACGAGATACCTTAGTTTTACCCCATCAATTTAAAGGCGAAAAACGAGTGCTTGTGTTCTGTAAAGAAGACAGAGTAAAAGAAGCTTTAGACTCAGGTGCAACCTTTGCAGGTTCAGATGAGTACATTGAAAAAATTCGCGGTGGTTGGCTCGATTTTGACATTGCTGTTGCAACTCCCGACATGATGAAAGATGTCGGACGCTTGGGAATGGTGCTCGGTCGCCGTGGTTTGATGCCAAACCCAAAAACAGGCACAGTAACAAACGACATTGCTGCGGCAATCGATGAGTTGAAAAAGGGTCGCGTTGAGTACCGAGCTGACAAGAGCGGTGTTGTACACATTGCAATTGGAAAGGTGTCCATGGATGCTGATAAAATTGCCGATAACGCGCAAGCCCTCATGAGCGAGCTTTCAAGAAAAAAACCTGCTGATGCAAAAGCTGATTATGTACAGTCAGTTTCTGTGAGTTCTACTATGGGACCTGGCGTATGGGTTAACTACGCAGTAGGAGAATAAGATGTCAGATGTTAAAAAAATACAAAAACACAAACTGGAAGCTGTAGAGTCTACCAAGAACTTGTTTGAAACCTATTCTGATTATATTTTTACAAACTATCGTGGTTTAACGGTGCAACAATTGACCGAGTTACGACGACAACTTGCAAAAAAGAATGCAGAATTACGTGTTGTTCGAAACAATCTCGCTCGTATTGCCTTTGAGCAAATGGGTGTGGATTCTCTTGGAGATTATTTTACAGGACCAACCGCTATTGCCTTGGGAAATGAAGATGCGAACGAAGTTGCAAAAATCTTATTTGACTATGCAAAAAATGCGCCTGCTTTAGAAGTAAAGGGTGCTTTCTTAGACAAAGAAGTATACGATGCAGAAAAAATCGAAGCATTCTCAAAACTACCTGGCAAATCACAACTTATTGCTATGATTATGTCTACAATCAACGCGCCAGTTCAAAAACTTGCTGCTACATTGCAGGCATATGTAGATAAAAAACAAGAAGAAGGTGAAGCATAATTCTGGCTAACAGATGGCTTCCGACACAATGCGTCAGGCTTCTTAGCTGTCGTCCTGTCGCAGTGATAAAAAATTATATTATAAGGAGAAGATAATATGGCAGCTCTCACAACAGATCAAATTTTAGAAGCAATTGCTTCTATGTCAGTACTCGAAGCTTCCGAGCTCGTAAAAGCAATGGAAGAAAAATTCGGCGTAACCGCAGCAGCACCAGTAATGGTAGCAGGTGCAGGTGCAGGACCAGCAGAAGCAGCTGAAGAAAAAACAGAATTTACTGTAACTTTAGAAAGCGCTGATGCAACCAAAAAAATTGCTGTAATTAAGGCAGTTCGTGAAGTAACACAACTCGGCCTTAAAGAAGCAAAAGACCTCGTTGAAGGTGCACCTCAAACACTTAAAGAAGACGTTTCAAAAGAAGAAGCAGCAAAAATTAAAGAAACAATCGAAGCCGCTGGTGGTGTTGTCAAGATTGCATAAGTATTTTTATTATTATAATAAAAACGTGCTCTCACATGGCTGATAAACAAGCTGCCTAAGAATTTCTTAGGTAGCTCTGTTTGTATAAAAATGAAATTATGATACTTTGTTAAAGTTAAGGGGGATTTGATGTTCGCAAGAAGTCGGACGATAAATCGTCAGTATATTGGAAAGAATATCCAGAGTTTTATGGATCTACCCGATCTTGTTGATATTCAGCTAAAATCATATGAAGGTTTTTTGCAAAAGAATAAACTGGATAACCATGAACCACTTGCAGAACAGGGATTAGAAGATGTTTTTAGGTCATCATTCCCTATTGAAAGTCCAAATGGCGACATGTTGCTTGAGTATGAATTTTATGAATTCGATAATGAAGCTATAAAATATACAGAATTTGAATGCAAGCAAAAAGGTTTAACCTATTCTGTGCCTCTAAAAGCACGCATAAATTTGATATTTACTCAGACGGGAGAAATCCGTCAAAAAGATATTTATATGGGAGATATTCCCCTCATGACCGACAGGGGAACTTTTATTATAAATGGAGCGGAACGCGTTGTTGTTTCGCAAATCCATAGATCTCCTGGTGTTATTTTTTCTCATGAAAAGGGAATTTTTTCTACAAGAATTATCCCCTATAGAGGTTCTTGGCTTGAATTTGAAGTTGACCAAAAAAAAGAACTTATCTATGCAAAAATTGACCGAAAAAAACGCATCCTTGGTACTATTTTCTTGCGAGCGCTTGGTATAAGCTCTCGAGAAGAAATAATCAAAGCATTTTACACAACAGAAAAAATTGCCGTTGTCGATGATCGCGACAGTAAAGAAAGCCTCATTGGGAAGGTTCTTGCCGTTGCGGTTTCTATCAAAGATGCCGACGGTGAAGAAGAACGAGTCTTATACAAGGCCGGTGAAAAGCTACACCCGCACAATATTGACGAGCTTGTTTTACATGGAATTTCCGAGATAGAAGTGATTGCTTTTGAATCTGAAAACTCTCTTAACTCTCAAATCATTATCAATTGTTTTGAGCGAGAAGAAATTCGCTTTGCAAAAGAAGGCGCAGCCTCTGAAGAGCCTACACAAGAAGATGCTTTGTCAGCTGTCTACTCTGTGCTTATGCCTGGCGAGCCCATCACTTTGGAAACTGCTGAAAAAGATTTAAGCACCATGTTTTTCTCCTTGCGCCGCTATGACCTTGGTCGAGTAGGGCGCTATAAGCTCAATAAAAAGTTTAACTACGCAGAGCCGCTAGAAGATCAAGCTTTAACACTGCAAGATATTTTAGAGGCGATGAAGTTTTTAATTAAGGTTTATGTCGGCGATGAAGAAATTGACGACATCGACCACTTGGGAAATCGACGTGTGCGATCTGTTGGCGAGCTTCTTACGAATCAGTTAAAGAAAGCCTTTAGTCGAATGGAGCGCATTGCAAAAGAAAGAATGACTTCTAAAGAAACCGAGACAATCAAACCACAAGACTTAATTTCGATTAAACCAATCGCTGCATCGATTAAGGAATTTTTTGGCTCAAGTCAACTTTCCCAATTCATGGACCAAGTAAACCCGCTTGCTGAGTTGACTCATAAGCGACGTTTAAATGCTCTCGGTCCTGGCGGTTTGTCTCGAGATCGAGCAACCTTTGAAGTTCGTGATGTTCACTATACCCACTATGGTAGAATGTGCCCGATCGAAACTCCTGAAGGACCAAATATCGGACTCATTGTTTCCTTAGCTGTGTATACTCGCGTTAACGATTATGGCTTTTTAGAAGCACCATACAGAAAGATTGTTGACGGAAAAGCAGTCGACCAAATAGACTACCTTTCCGCTATGGATGAAGATAGATACTATATTGCTCAAATTTCAGAAAAAATAGATGAAAAGGGCAATTTTTTGACCGAACAAGTGCCCTGTCGACGCTATGGGGACTATACATCACGAAGTCCAAAAGACGTACAGTACATGGACGTATCTCCAAAGCAAATTATTTCAGTTTCTGCCGCACTTATACCCTTTTTGGAACACGACGATGCAAACCGTGCGCTCATGGGTTCAAACATGCAACGTCAAGCAGTTCCCCTTCTTTTCCCAGAACCACCTCGTGTTGGAACGGGTATGGAAGCAAAATGCGCAGTCGATTCTGGTGTTTTAGTAAAGGCAAGACGCGCAGGTGAAGTCGTATGGGTTTCTTCAGATATGATAAAAGTCAAACCCACAGATGCGAAAGACAAGGACGAACTTGATGAGTATCAACTCTTAAAATACCAAAGAAC